>NZ_JBDUCX010000109.1:0-21078 GCF_040003245.1 Chthoniobacter sp. | reverse complement strand
GCGGCGAAACGTATCCTGCGTCAGTTGATCCATCCGGTCCTCCATCCGCTGCATCTCCCGAACCATCTTTTGATCCATGCTTTTCAGCGTCTCACCTGTGGGCGGGGTCGGGGCCACAGCTGCCGTTGCGCCCTTGGCTGCCTTGGGCAGGGTTACGACCAAAATGCCGTCCTTGTGCTCAGTCTTCATCTGGTCCGCGTTGACCGCACCGGGAATGTGAATACTTTCATCAAAGCCCCCAGCCGCCTTGTCGGTGGTGTCGATTTTCAGTGCGCCCTGCGAGTATTTCACGTTGATCTTCGATTCGTCGTCCCTCGGCACCGAGATTCGCGCCACATAGGCATCCGGCGTTTCACGCACATCCACTGTGGAACTGAAGGTCTGTTCCTTTGTGGCCGGGTGCAGTTTCGCCACCGCGACTCGAAACAGCTTGTCCAGGTCCGACTCCAGTTTTTGCCATTCTTGTGACCAGCCGGATTCGGTGGTGGTCGCCGGCGCGGACTTCGCGGCCGGAGTATTGATTTGCTCCGCGAGAATCGCGGGCGATGTCCCTAATGTCAGTCCCAGCGCCGCCAGGACTAGTGCAGTCTTTTTCATAATAGCTGATTGTCGTATCTCCCGACGGCGCCACTTGAACTTCGGCACTCAACCAGCGTCCCGCGCTCAGTTAAACTGATGTGGCGCACATCGGTCGACACGCTCGATTTATCGCGGGGCCAGGCCAATTGCCTTTGTTTCTTAGACCGAAATCATCGGGAGCTCGTTCAAAAAAGCGGCTTCGCTGAATGTACCGCGCTCGGGGCAGAGGCATTCTTTCGGTAACAGTTGTTGTCGCTTGATATCCATTGCTTTGGCGCCGACGATTCGCTCGGAATAATCGCAACCTCTCTTTGTGAAATGTGGATGTTAACAATTAGGCCTTCGGGCACTTCCAAATCGGCACATCGGCTTTCATCCGGTCGATGGCGTCGGCGAGAAAGCGGAGTGCCTCACCGCGGTGCGAAGACAGCACACGGACAAAGAGCGAGGCTTCGCCCACGGGCACCCAGCCGAGACGGTGAATGAACACTACGGCGGCGCAGGGATGAACCGCGCATAATTCATCGAAGATGCGCTCGAGATGTCGGCGGGCCATCGATTCGTGCGCCTCGTACTGCAAACCGGCGAGCGACTGCCCCTGCTCCAGTTCACGCACGATGCCTTGAAATTCGACGCAGGCGCCGATTTCCCGCGACGGCAGAGTCGATGGTGGAACGACAATCGAGGTGGGGGTGAAGGTGATGTGCTTGTCCATGGCTAGCCGCCGCTCACGGGCGGGATGAGGGCGAGCTCTCGCGCGGCGCCAATGGCAACGTCCCACGCGTGGTACTCTTCGTCGACGGCGACGCGCCAAATTTCAAGGCGTACGTCCGGTGCGAGACGGGCGAGGATGGCGCGCGGAGACTCCTCCGGCTGGCATTCGACCACGCGCTCGGACCAGCCGAGCTGGTCGCGGGCTTGGGCGAAGGCGAGGAGTTTCACTTGCATTGTTGCCATGTAGCGGAGAACCGTCGACCCGGCTACAAATTCGCACCATGCTTTCCCTCGCCGCAGCCCGTTCCCTCATCGAGCAACACGTCCAGCCGCTGGAGCCGGTGGCAACGCCGTTGGCCGTGGCGCGTGGCCACATTTTGCGCGAAGACATCTTCGCCCCCGATGATCTTCCCGCTTTTGATCGCTCGGCCATGGACGGCTATGCGATCGATGCGAAGGATCTTTCGCCAAAATTTCGCGTCGTCATGGAAGTGCAGGCGGGACAGGCGCCGGCGCAAAAGATTGGGCCCGGCGAGTGCGCGCGCATTTTCACTGGCGCCCCGATTCCCGGGGGCGCATCGCAGGTCATCATGCAGGAAGACGTGGAGCGCGATGGCGAGTGGATCACGCTGCGCGAGCGCGACAAGAAGACGTGGATTCGGTATCGCGGGGAGGACGCGCGCCAGGGGGAACTGTTGCTGGCTGCCGGGGTGCGTTTGCGAGCGGGGGAGCTTTCGCTCCTTGCCCAGCTCGGGACCGTGCAGCCGCGGGTCGGCTGTGCGCCACGGGTCATTCATTTTGCCACGGGCAATGAGCTCGTCGATCCTTCCGCCGCGCCTGGGCCGGGGCAGATTCGCGATTCCAATTCCACGCTGATCACCGCGCTGCTCGCCGATGTGGGGGCGCATCTCGTAGCCCAGGACCGCTGCGGAGATGCACTCGATACGCTCGTGCAGGCGATTCGCCAGCACCTGGCGGAGAGTTGGGACTGCCTGCTCATTTCCGGCGGCGCCAGCGTGGGAGACTACGACTTCGGAACGCGTGCGTTGGCCGAACTCGGCTTTCAGGTTCACTTCGGGCAGATGAGCATTCGTCCGGGCAAGCCGTTGGTCTTTGCCACGCGCGGCGGGCAGATCGCGTTTGTCATTCCCGGCAATCCGGTTTCGCATTTCGTGACTTTTCAAATCGCCATTCGCCTGGCCTTGGAGCGGCTCGAGGGCGCGGTGTCTTCGTGGGAGACGGTAAGTCTCGAACTGGCCGAAGATTTGCCGGCGAAACCGAATGAGCGCCATACGTTGTGGCCGGTGCACGTGGGCTTGCGTGACGGCGCGTTGCGAGTGTGGCCGCTGTCGTGGCAGAGCTCCGGCGATTTGCGCGGGTTGCTGGGGGCGAATGCCCTGGTCCCGATCGCTCCTGGCGCGGGCGGAGCGAAGAAGGGAGACTGCGTCGATTGCGTGTTGCTGGCCGCATTGCCGTGAAGGTGCTATAGCCACGCGATGCCGGATCCCTCTCCCGATTTTTCCCACCTCGATGCCGCCGGAGGTGCGCGCATGGTCGACGTCGGGAACAAACCAGAACAGCAGCGCTTTGCGCGCGCGGAGGGCTGGCTGCGCTGCCGCCCGGAAACGATTGCGGCTTTGCGGGCGCGGGCCTTGCCCAAGGGCGATGTCCTCACGGTGGCGCAGATCGCGGCGATCCAGGCGGCGAAGCGCGCGGATGAATTGATCCCGCTTTGTCATTCACTCCCGCTAAGCGGCGTTGAGGTGGACTTCGACGTCGAGGACGCGGCCATTCACGTCCGCGCGAGCGTCACCACCACGGCGAAGACCGGGGTGGAAATGGAAGCGCTCACGGCGGTGAGCGTGGCTGCCCTCACGCTCTACGACATGTGCAAGGCCGTGGACAAGACGATGCAAATCGACGGCATCCGCGTGACGGAAAAGATCAAGCAATGAAGGTCGCGCGCATCACTCTCAGCGACCGCGCGAGCGCCGGTGTTTACGAGGATCGTAGCGGCCCGGAAATCGAACGCATCCTCGGTGAACATTTCGCCGGCCCGATCGAGTGGAAGCGTGTGGTCATTCCCGACGAGCGCCCCCAGATTGAGGAAACCCTGCGCCAACTGTGCGATGCCGAGCAATGCGATCTGGTGGTCACGACGGGTGGCACCGGCCCCGCGCCGCGCGATGTGACCCCGGAGGCGACGCGGGCCATTCTCGAACGCGAATTACCCGGCTTCGGTGAGATCATGCGCGTGCAATCCTTTGCCAAAGTGCCGACGGCCATTCTCTCACGCGCGACGGCCGGCACGCGCGGGCGGACGCTGATCGTCAATCTGCCGGGCAATCCCAAAGCGATCGGCGAGATCCTACCCATGCTGGTCCCCGCGATTCGCGAGGCTATCCGGCATCTGCACGGGGAGTAAGGCGATCCCTACAGCAGCGACTCGATCAAACTCAGCGAGCGGAGGTAAATCTCGCTCGTGTTCGCCCGCCCCATTTCCTCATCGAGCAGATCCAGGATATTATCCGCGCAGGCGGGGTAGAGGTGATGGTACTCGTGTCCGCCCGGCAGCTTGAGCACGGCCTGAAAGAAACTCGACTTCGGCTCGTGGCGCAGGGCAAACGTCGCGTCGTCGCTGGCCAGCGTGATCCGGCTCAGACCGGCGCTGGTGCTGGCTTGCAATTCGATGGAAACATCGCCGCCTTCGGCATCGGTAAAAACCAGCGGTGACGCGCTCTTCATCTTCCACTTGAGCTGGGCGGCGAGCCAGCCGACGAAGAGCAGCGCCGTCGAGCGATTCGCCGGGGCGTGCATCATCGACACCCGGCGCAGGCGCGAGAGGTGCGGAAGATTATCCGGATGATCGAAGATTTGCGACACGGCCTGGCGCAGGGCGAGCGAGCGCGTCCAGTTGAGATCGCGCAGGGCGAGTTGCGTCTTGGCCTCGGCGAGCGAGGCACGCAAGCGGGTGAATTGAGCCTTCGGATCGTGCCAGGCGATGCTGTCGACGATGAGCCGGTCGATCCACGCCCAAAGGTGCGGGTTCAAGTTCTCGGAAATATCGCCCTGCCACCAGAAATAAAGCGGCAGATCGGAGTCGAGATTGGCGAAAACGATATTCGTGAAGCGCCCCTTGATCTCCCCCTCGAGCAGGAAGCTGATCTGCTCGCAGCAGATGTGCTTGGTGCCCCCGGAGAGATGGCAGTGTGCGTTGACCCACGCCGAGGCATGCGGCGCAGGGGCATTGCGCACCACGCAGATCACGAGGGCACGGCAGGCGTGCGTGCGGGTGAACTCGGAAATGAGCTCGGTGTTCTCGAGCAGCGCTTCGGTGCTGCGGCAATAGACGGCGAAATTGATGAGCGAGGCGCGAGTCAGGTTGCCCTCGCCGACGTCCCAAATCTTCTTCAGCTCACGGCCGATCTGCCCGATGGCCACAGGCTCGCCGAGGCTGGTGGAATCAAAGGTCGCGGGCATGGTTACAGCCTCCGCCAGGTGTGACCGTCGCGGGCGAGGAGGTCATCGGCTTCCTTCGGTCCCCACGAGCCGGATGGATAAAAAGCCAGCGGCGGCGGATTCTGGCTCTTGTGCCAGGCGGCCTCGATGTGATCGACGAAGGTCCAAGCGCCTTCCACCTCATCGCGCCGGGCGAAGAGCGTGGCGTCGCCGGCCATGGCGTCGAGCAACAGCCGCTCGTAGGCTTCCGGCGAGGCTTTGCCGAAGCTCGTGCCGTAATGGAAATCCATCTTCACCGGCTCGATGCGCACCGCCGCGCCGGGCATCTTGCATTGCATGCGCAGCGAAATGCCCTCGTCCGGCTGGATGCGAATCACCAGCACGTTCGGACCCTGCGGTTCGGTAGGTTTGTTGAAAAGCACGCTCGGCGCGCTCTTGAATTGCACGGCGATCTCCGTGCCGCCTTTCGGCAGACGTTTGCCCATGCGGATGTAAAAGGGCACGCCTTCCCAGCGCCAGTTGTCGATGTTCACCTTGAGCGCCACATACGTCTCGGTCATCGACTGCGGGTTGACGCGGTCCTCGGAGCGATAATCTTTCACTTCCTGCCCGCCGATCGCGCCCGCGGTGTATTGCCCGCGCACGACATTCTTCGCGACATCTTCCTCGGACATCGGGCGCAGCGAACGGATGACCTTCACTTTTTCATCGCGAATGCTGTCCGCGCCGAGATCCGTGGGTGGCTCCATCGCCGTGAGGGAGAGAAGCTGGAGGAGGTGATTCTGCACCATGTCGCGCATCGCGCCGGCGCTCTCGTAGTATGGCCCGCGCGCCTCCACGCCGAGCGGTTCGCACGCCGTGATCTGCACATGGTCGATGTAACGATAGTTCCAGAGCGGCTCGAAGATCGCGTTGGCAAAGCGCAGCACCATGATGTTCTGCGCGGTCTCTTTGCCGAGGTAGTGGTCGATGCGGTAGGTGTCCTGCTCCTCGAAGACCCGGTTCACCACGGTGTTTAATTCCTGCGCGGACGGCAGGTCGGTCCCGAAGGGCTTCTCCACGATCACGCGAGCCCAGCTTCCCTCGCGCGCCTTGTTCAGGCCGGCGGCCGCCAGTTGGTTGAGGATGCCTTCGAATTCGCTCGGCGCGACCGAGAGATAGAAAAGGCGGTTGCCGCGCGTGCCGCGTTCCTCGTCGAGTTTGTCGAGCCGCTCGGCCAGCGTCTTGTAGCCGTTCGCATCGCCGAATTCGCTGCAATGATAGAACAAGCGGTCGGCAAAACTTTTCCAGACTTCGTCATTCAGGCCGGAGCGCGAGAATTTCTTCAGGGCGTCCTGCAATTCCTTGCGGAAGGATTCGTCGGTCTTTTCGCGCCGGGCAAAGCCGACGACGCTGAGGGCCGCGGGCAGGTCGCCGTCGGCGGCGATGTTGTAGATGGCCGGGATGAGCTTGCGGTAGGTGAGATCGCCCGAGGCGCCGAAGATCACGACGCTGCACGACTGCGGGAGTGGCCGGTTGGAAAGTCCCTCGCGCAGAGGGTTGGCGGTAGGTGTAGTAGTGGCGTTCAAAGCAGCAAACATTTAGCTCCGCGCCGCGCAGACGCGAAGTGAAATGTTTTCATCGGGATGATGAATCTGCGGCCACTCCGGGACGCGTCACTCCGTGGTCAAACTGGGACCGAGGCGATTTCCGGTGGCTTGTCTGGGCGGCGAAATTTTCGAGCGGCGACCTCGATGACCAGCCAAAGCGCCAGGCCCTGGGTGAGGAGGGTCGTGGCCAGTTGCACGTGGGAATAGCGGCCGATCCCGAGTGTGTGAAAGAGGGCGATGGAGACGTTGTTGCCGAGATTGTAGGCGTAGCCCAGGGCCACGACCGTGGCGAACCTTCCGCAGGCCGCGCGAATATCGGATTCCGCGAGAAGCCAGGCGAACGCGGCCATGGCCAGCAGCAAGCCCGGAAGATAACTGCGGGCCAAAATCGGCAACAGCGACTTGAGCATCCGCGGCTGGGTGGCGTTGGTATGCGCCTCGGCGAGCCGTTGAACGGCTGCAAGATAGTTCGCCGTTACCGGCACGCCGGCGATGATCGTCGCTGGACGGCCGGAAAGGAAGGTGGCGGTATCGCGATAGTTGCGATCGAAGCCCGACACCTTCTCCTCGTAGACCGGGCAATTGAGGCCATAGAAGAGCCCGAGTTGCGCGGCAAACTTGTGCAGCATCAGTCCCGGTTTCTGCTGCCACGTCCGGCGGAAGTAGAGGCGATAGAAGTCCGCTTGCGCGGTGCGTTCGGGCAGAATTGCCGCGAGCTTACGGCAGAAGGAATCCTCGTAGAGCAAGTAGTCGGGATTGAAGCCGAGGGAGACGAATCCGTGCCGGACGCTGGGACGGCTGATTTCGATCTCGGCATCGAGCAGTTGCAGGATCGACTGCAACTGTTCGTGAGGGTAGGGGACCGCGGCATCGGGATGATCGAGGTCGCTGGCCAGTTGCGCGCGAATCTGCGGAGCGTGAATCGTAAAAAGCGAGGCGGGCAGGAAGGTCTGCGTGCGCGGGTCCGCGGCCGCATAGCGGCCTTCTGGAATCCACAGCAACAGCCATGCAGCCACTACTGGCACACCGGCCATGGCGAGACGCCTCGTTCCCTTTTCCCGCCGATCAAAAAGGTGCCACCAGACGGGTAGCGTAGTCAGCACCGACGAGAGGGCGTAGCTGGGCTTGAGCAGCGGCAGCAGGAACGCGACCGCGAGACTGGCCGCCCCGTAGCAGAGCGCCTGCCGTGGCTGGGCATCGATGTGTTTCGCGAGCAAGAAACGAATCGTTAAGGCGAACCCGAGCATCGCGAAGAAGGGCGCGATTCCTTCCGGCCGGAGATGGTGCTCCGCGATGATCGATTGCGCGCAAAGGAGGAAGATGGCGAACAGCCCCAGCCCCGCGATGTCGTGCCACACGGCGGGAATGAGAGGGTTCGGCAGAAGCCGGCGCGCGGCCTTCCAATTGACCAGCAGGAGAAGACCGGTGCCGAGGCCGAGCAGGTGTTGCACGGCGGTGATCGCGTTGAGGCTGCGAAAAGCGCTGATCACCAGGTAAACGAAGCCCGGATAGACGAAGGCGCGCCCTTCCGTTTGCTGAAACGGGCCGCCACTGAGTTTCGCTAGGGCGGGACTCAAATAACCCCAGACGTCACGATCCGTCAGCGGCTCCGCCGGCAGCGAGAAACGCCGCCACGCCGCGCAAGCCAGGATCAAAATCCAGCACGCATGAAAAAACAACGTGCAACCACGTAGTAACGCACGCTTTTGCTCCGTATCCTCGTTTCTGAAATCGTGCATTTTGGGGAAATGCGTGATGCCACGCAGGAGGACTGCCTGTCAACGACTTACCGACAGCGAACTGGAAGGCTAACCGGCTACCCCGGCAGCGGATAGCGCGAGGTGAGGGCGCGCACTTCGGCCCGCACCTTGGTCAGCTCGTCGGCGCTGTCCTTGTTCGCCAGGGCCCGATGGATGAGGTCGGCGATCTCGAGCATCTGCTCTTCCTTCATGCCCCGGGTGGTGACCGCCGGCGTGCCGACACGGATGCCACCACCGAGGGTGATCTTCTCGGTGTCGAAAGGGATGCCGTTCTTGTTCACGGTGATGCCGGCGTGATCGAGCGTCTCGCTGGCGATCTTGCCGTTCAGCCCATTCGGCCGCAGGTCGACCAGCATGAGGTGATTGTCCGTGCCGCCGCTGGTCAGCCGGTAGCCATTCTTGATCAGCCCCGCGGCCAGCGCCTTGGCGTTGCTCACGATCTGCTGCGCGTAGCCCTTGAACGAGGGCTGGAGCGCTTCGTGGAAGCACACGGCCTTGGCCGCGATGACGTGCTCGAGCGGGCCGCCCTGGATGCCAGGGAAGACCTGCGAGTCGATGCCCTTGGCGAACTGCTCCTTGCAAATGATGATGCCACCGCGCGGGCCGCGCAGGCTCTTGTGCGTCGTCGTCGTCACGAAATCGGCGAGTGGCACGGGATTCGGGTGCATGCCACCGGCCACCAACCCGGCGATATGCGCCATGTCCACGAAGAGGATGGCGCCCACGCTATCGGCGATCTGGCGCATGCGCTCGAAATCAATGATCCGCGGATAGGCGCTGGCCCCGGCGGTGATCATCTTCGGCTTCGACTCGAGGGCGAGCTGGGCGAGGGCGTCGTAATCGATGCGCTCGTCCTTCTCGCTCACCCCGTAGTGGACGACATCGTAAAAGCGTCCGCTGAAATTCGCCTTGTGCCCGTGGGTGAGATGCCCGCCGTGGGCGAGGTTCATCGTCAGGATCCGGTCTCCGGGCTGGAGCACGGAAAAATAAACGGCGGTATTCGCCTGCGAACCGGAATGCGGCTGCACGTTGACATGATCGCCGCCGAAAAGTTGCTTCACGCGATCGATGGCGAGTTGCTCCACGACGTCGACGTGTTCGCAGCCGCCATACCAGCGCCGTCCGGGATAGCCCTCGGCGTATTTGTTGGTCAGGCACGAGCCCTGGGCTTCCATCACCGCACGGGAAGTGAAGTTCTCGCTGGCGATCAGTTCGATGTTCTCAAACTGGCGCTTCTTTTCCGCCTCGATGGCCTTGAATACTTCCGGGTCGACCTCTTCCAGCGAAGGATGCGAGGCATTGGTGGTCCCGAGATGTTCCAGCTTTTCCACGCGGCGCTCGTGGCGTCCGCCTTCGAATTGCCCATTGAGAAAAGCGTCGACGATCTTGGGCGCGGCGCTCACGTCCACATGGTTGGCGGCCAGGCAGACGACGTTCGAGTTGTTGTGCTGGCGCGTCACCGTGGCGTCGCCGGCGTTGTCGATCAGCGCGGCGCGAATGTGCGGAAAGCGATTCGCCGCGATGCTCATGCCGATGCCGCTCTTGCAGGCCAGCACGCCGAAATCACTTTCCCCGGCGAGGATATGTTTCGCGACGTCTTCCGCATAATCGGGATAGTCCGCGGACTCGGCGGAGTTCACTCCGAAATCCGTGACGATATAACCCTTCTTCGTGAGATGGGCATGGATCGTTTTTTTGAGTTCAAAGCCCCCGTGATCGGCTCCGAGGGCGATGCGCAGGGTGCGGGTCGAGGCGGGAGTAGAGGTGGTGGGTTGGGGCGAGGTCATGGGCTTGGATTGATCGAGAAAACGGATGATGCCGGGGAGGGCGCGCTTGAGCGAATCGCGGCATTCAAAATAGGCGTGGATGCCGAGGCCGATGGGATCGGGCACGTCGAGGTTGCCGTTGCGGGAGGCTTCGTCAAATTCACGGAAGAGAAACGTCTTGTCCGACGCCTCGGGGAAATACATCTGGATCGCCTCCCGGTGCCCGCGGGTCATGACGAAGATATGTGTCGCCTCGGCCACCAGCTCTTCGGTCAGTGGCTGGCTGCGCAGGGCGGAAATATCCACGCCCCACGGGCGCAAGACCTCCACGGCATGCGGGCTGGGCGGCTGCCCGTAGCCCGTGGCCACGCCGGCGGAACTCACCTCGATATCCGGCTGGCCCTTGATCGCGGCGCGAAAGAGCCCTTCAGCCATGGGGCTGCGGCAGATATTTCCAGTGCAGACAAAGAGGACGTGTTTCACGATGCGGAGGGGCAAAATAGGGAGGGTGATGGGGCAAGTCAACGCAGGGGGCGGAATGTTCGTGGTTCCGTTTGAGTTTCAGGGTTTTGCCGGCACTCCTCCGCCCGCAACAATAGCGAAAAAAACGAAAATCATGCGTGGGTGATTGTAAGAAAATTACCTATACGCGGATGAGGAATTTGCGTAAATCCTTTGGGTATGGATCCGTCACGCCTCACTGCGTACGACCCGATTGCGGTGTCGATTGTAGAACATCTCCGCGAAATGCAATCCGGTGGCTATGGCGAACTCGTTATCGAGCGTAAACCGCCGGGCGTCTTGGTCGGATTTGGTGGAGTATGGGCGCGCGGCGAGAACGACGATATTGCCCTCGTGTGCCTGGCCAGCGCGATTCTCAACGATCCCCGCCTTGGCGGAGTGTTCCTGCAACGCATTCGCGGTTCCGTTCCTATGCCGAACCATTCGCCCGCCGGGTGATGGTTTTCCCTGCGCTTCAATCGTGGGCGTTGATCGGACACGAAAGGCCTGGCGCAGCGAATTTTCCGCAATGGAGCCAATACAGCCAATGGAGCCATGTACATTTTCGCGTGAGTTATGCTTTCATGGGGCAGTGAAGACAGACTCGGCTCAGCGATGGAAGACAGAGACAGCGGCTCGGATGACGCCCATGGGGACCGGTGATTCCAAATCGCCGACCTGTCCAGCCGCGCGAAGCGCCACTTTCCTACGAGCGTCGCGGACGCGCCGCATGGCGAATCGGAGGTCGCCGCTCCCAGTTCTCCCACTCTTCCTCCCACCGCGATCTCACCTGCGATCCCACTGCGGTTACAGAGAAAATCCCACTCGATCCCACTGGATCCCACTCATCAATTATCTCACCCGCCACAGTAGAGTCTCCCACCACACCGGGGTGATCTCCATGAAATCCCCGGCCCCCCCCGCCGGATTCGATTCCACCTTCCATTTGCCACAATCCGCCTTCCCCAATCTCTTCCCGCTTGAGCCCGCGCGTGGCACCCCTCTATGTTCGTGGCCGTTGCAAACCGCCCTCTTCCCCAGTTCCACGCTCGCTGAGTTCTACCGTTTCGCCCTGCTCCTGACGGGGAACGCGAAAAGTGCCGAGCAAGTCATGGCCGATACCCTCACGGAGGTGGAGTCCCAGCTTTCCCAGTTTCGCAATGAGACCAGCCGGCAGGCCTGGCTGGCCACGCACATCCGTGAACGCTGCCTGGAGAACAACAAATCCGTCCCGCCCTCCGCCCCGCGCCTATTGCGCGATGACTCGGACACCGGCAGCCGTCCGGAAATCCTGAAGATCGAGGCCTTTCTGCTCGCCCAGCGTTTCCACACGCTGCCCGAGCCCGAGCGCAGCGCGCTGGCCCTGTTTTACCTGGATCTTTTCACCGCCGAGGAGGTTGCGGAGCTGTTGAATATGGACATGCACACCCTCTCCGACACGCTCGGCGCGGCCCGCGACCTCCTGCAGAAGTCCCTCGGCGCCATGCGCGACGAAAGCACCCCTCCCTCGTGAACGCTCAAACCGCCGAAACCCTCCTGCGCTGCTATCGCCCTGGCAGGCGCGCCGATTCCAAGACGGAAAAGGCCGTGCGCTTTGCCGAGGAAGATCCCGAACTGAAGCAGGTGCTCGCCACCCAGATCGCGTTCGACGAGCAGATCGTCGACGTCGTCCATTTCATCAAGCCGCCGGAGAACCTGCGGCAAAAGCTCACCGATCTCAGTGTCGCTCCGCGCGCCGAGAAGACGCGGCTGCGCAAGCAGGTCATCAATCCCGCGGTCCTCACCGCGATTCTCGGCCTGGTGGTCATTCTCGGAATCGTGGTCTTCTTCGTCATCGAGGGAATGGAGAAATTCCCGGGGCGCGAGGCGGTGGAAAACATGCTCGGTGGGTCCGGCAAGTTGAGCGGGACGGAATTCGAGTCCGTGGTCACCACCACCGGCCAGCTCGGGGATTGGTTTTACATGCGCGGTTATGATGGCTTTGAAGCGCCCACGGAGCTGACGGCGCTGCCGGTGATCGGCTCCCGAGTTTTCCGGATCGATGGCCGCACCGTGGCGCAGTTTGCCGTGGGGGATGCGAAGGTGAACTCCATGCGCTGCCTTATCTTTGAATTTCACGCGAGTGAGTTCGGGGTGCATCTGCCCTCGGAGAACGAGTGGAAGGTGCTCGCGCAGGATGAATGGGTGGGCGCCGTCCGCCAGCACGGGGACCACTGCTTTCTCATTGCCTTCCGGGGCGGGAAGCAGGAAATGGAGGACTTTTTGAAGACGCTTCCTCCCAAGTAATGAACCGTTATTTCCTGCGCTGTCTTCTGGTGCTGCTCGCGAGCCTCCTGTCGGCGTGCTCCTCCTTCGACAAACAATGGCATAATGCCGCGCACGGCCAGGGCGGGGCCACCCGGTGGGACGGCCATTGGACGAGCGGAAAGAATGTCTATGCCAATGGCGCCTTTCATCATGGGCGCCTCCGCTGTGTGCTGGTCACGCTGCCGGACCGGAGTCTGGTGGCTCATTTTCACGCCAACTGGCTCATCTTCTCGGGCAACTACGATACGGCGCTACAGCCTGTTCCCGCCGGCCCGCGCCGCCGGAAAGTGCGGGAATATCAGGGAACCCACGACCTGCCGGCCTTGGTCGGTGGCACCTATCATTACCACGCTACGATCGAGGGCGACCGCTTTCTCACCCACTACACCTCCAGTTACGATACCGGTACTTTTGATCTCCGGCAGGTGCCCCCGGCCAAAGAACGCACCGATTTGCATGCCCAGCATTGACGCAGAGCACCTTCATCTCATACACGAAGATATGTCCCGCCCCCTCCACTTTCTCCTCTCCGCTGTTTTTCTAGCCGGCGCGCTGGGTTTTTCCGGTTGCGTAGGCACGATGTACGACGAGACCTACTCTTACCATAAGAACCATTTCAAGCCACCGCAGGAGATCCCGAAGGGGGAGGCCTCCGCGGAAGCCATTCTCGGGTCGCTGGATAAGAAGCCCGCACCCGGCGCGGATGCCGGCGGCCTGCCCGCCGCGGGTGACATCCCGGGACTGCCGCCCGCGGGCCTTCCCGATCCGGCCGCTCCCGCGATCCCGCCGCCCGCGCCGCCCAACTGAAATCCCGTTCGTTCGTTCGCGCCTATTTGGAATGCAACTCGCCCGGGCCGGGCGGGTTCCATTCCGCATGGTCTATGTTTGCGCCGCCTTTGGATTCCGCCTCGTGCGGATTGTGCTTGTTGACTTCGATCTCCAATGAGCGACTTGCCCACTGTCATGCCTGACCCGCAAATGAACGATGCGGACGACGCGCCGGACCAAATCCTCGCGGAGATCTTCGTCTACGTCGGCCCGGAACTCATCGCCAAGTACGCCATCGAGCACGGTGAATACATCATCGGCCGCGATGCTTCCTGCCCGGTCGTGGTCGATGCGGATCTCGTCTCCCGCCACCATGCGCGCCTGACTTTCAACGCCTACGAACTCGTCATCGAGGATCTCGGCAGCAGCAACGGGGTCTTCATCGACGGCGTGCAGGTGCAGTTGCCCACGCGGGTGCGCCTGGACCAGGAGGTGCAGATCGGCACCGCGCGTCTTTTCATCCGCTTGCGCGAGGCCGCTGCCAAGCAACTCGCCGAGGCGCTGTGGGACAAGGATCTCGGCCTCGGCCAGGTGCGCGAGCAGCTCGAGGAAAAGAAATACAAGGTGATCACCACGATCAACCGGGGCGGCATGGGCGTGATCCTCCAGGCGCGCGACCTGCGGATTCGCCGCACGGTGGCCATGAAGGTGATGAAGACCAGTAACCAGTTTTCCCGCGAAAACGTGCTGCGTTTCATCGACGAGGCGCAGCTCACCGGCCAGCTCGAGCACCCGAATATCGTCCCCCTTTACGAACTGGGCATCGATGAGCAGGGCGAGATCTTTTACACGATGAAGTTCGTCAAGGGCACGACCCTCGACGATGTGCTGCGCGGGATTCGCAATGGCCGGCAGAAGACGATCGAAAAGTACCCGCTCGGCACGTTGCTGACCATCTTTCAAAAGGTCTGCGACGCCGTCGCCTACGCGCACTCCAAGAGCATCGTCCATCGCGACTTGAAGCCGGAGAACATCATGATCGGTTCCTTCGGTGAGGTGCTGGTCATGGATTGGGGCCTGGCCAAAAACCTGACCACGATCCGCAAGGAAACCGTCCCTGAGGCCGCTCCCGCGCCGGAAGTTCCGGCAGCCAAGCCGGTCGATCGGCCAGTAGAGAAGCCCGCCGCCAAGGCCCCGGACAACCTGCGCGGTTTCGAAACGATGCACGGGCTGATTGTCGGGACTCCGCCCTACATCTCGCCCGAACAGGCGCGGGGTGAGCTGGACCGGATCGACGAGCGTTCCGATATCTATGTGCTCGGTGGCATCCTCTACGCGATCCTCACTTTGCGTCCGCCGGTGGAAGGTGAATCCGTCCACGAAGTCGTGGAAAAGATCGTGACCAGCGCGATCCATCCGCCGTCGAGCTACAATCAGCCTGGCAAGAAATTGCCCCCGCCCGTTCCAACGGAAGGCACCGACGAGATGCCGAACAGCTTTTCCTTTGCGCATCTTCCGGGAAAACGCATTCCCGACGGGCTTTCCGCCGTGGTCATGAAGGCGCTGGCGCTCGACCCGGCGGATCGTTACCAGCACGTCGAGGATTTGCAGACCGATGTGGAAGCGTATCAAGGCGGCTTCGCGACCAAGGCGGAACGGGCCAGCATGGCGAAGCACGCCCTGCTGTTTGCTGGCCGCCACAAAAAAGAGGTCGCCCTGTTCGTGTTTTTCTTCGCGATTTTTAACGTCGCGGTGATCAGTTTTTTCCTCCAGCTCACCCACGAGCGCGATCGCGCGCGGTTGAGCGAGAAGCATGCGATCGACCAGGAAAAGCGGGCGGTGGACCAGGAGAAGCTCGCCGCCGCCCGGCTGGAAGAATTGCGCGGCACCGCGCCGACTTACGCCGCCGAGGCGCAGCAGCTCATCGACGATCTCGACCTGACCTCGGCCTTGGAGAAGATCGATTACGCGATCCAACAAGTCCCGCTCGATGCCAACTACCACAATCTGCGCGGCAATATCCTCCAGGCGCAGCTCCGGCTGGAAGAAGCGGGCGACGCCTATACCGAGGCTTTGCGCATCAACCCCAAGCTCGCCGAGGCGCAGCTCAATCTCGATCTCACCAAGCGCATCCTGAAGAAGATCGGCACGGATGAGCAGATCAAGCCGGCCATCCTGGGTGAACTTTATGCCGCGCTCATCAACCAGGGCCGGCGCAGTGCCGCGGAGAATGTCGGGAATCAACTGGGCGCCGACAAGCAACGGCTTGTGCGCGTCTGGCGGGACGCTTTTGACAAGCATGGGCTGAAGCAGCAGCGCTTCGAGACCAATGCCGACAACACGATCAACGTCGATTTCAGCAACGTCGGGCAGCCCGATCTCAAGCGGTTGCACGAAGTGCCCGTCAGCGGCCTGATCCTCGACGAAACGAAATTGACGGACATCGCTGGTCTCAAGGGCCTGCAACTGCAGACGCTCTCGCTTGGTCACACGCTCGTTCGCGACCTTTCGCCGCTCGCCGGCATGCCGCTGCGCAGCTTGAATCTCGAGGGCAGTGCCATCGTCGATCTCACGCCGATCCACGATCTCCCCTTGGAAATCCTGCGCCTGGCCAATACGCGGGTGAGCAATCTCGAACCGCTCAAGGATACGAAGATCGAGCAGCTCTACCTGACCAATTGCCGCAGCGTGAAGGATCTTTCGCCGCTGAGCGGCCTGCCGCTCCAGACGTTGACGCTCAACCGGACGCAGGTGAACGATCTCACGCCGCTGACGCACTCGCCGCTGCGGGAGCTCAATCTCGAGAACTGCACGGCGCTCATGGATTTGCATCCCCTGATGGAGATCGCCACGCTCGAAAGCGTGATCATTCCGCTGCATTGCAAGGACATCGCCTTCCTCCGCGCCCACCGTGGCATCAAGCGCCTTTCCTATTCCAAGATGACGGAACCGGTGGAGGAATTCTGGAAGGCCTTCGACGCGCGGCAGGCGAAAACGACGCCGCGGCCGGCAGAGGCAACTCCCGCGGACAAGCCGGTCGACAAGGCGCCGGAGAAGCCGGCGGACAAGAGGGCGGCGCTCTAGTAAATCCGGCTGCTTCCCTGGGGAAACAACCCACTCTCCGGTTCGACTCCCAATCCGGGTTCCGGGCGTGGCGAAAGGATACCATGATCGAACGCCCAACCTGTGAACGGGTCATCCCGCAACAACCATGCGCCGTCGAGATCGGCGTAGTCGGTGCGCTGCGCAATCACCGCGCCGGCGGCGATCAGCGCGCTGCTTTCCAGCATGCAACCGACCATCATCTTTTTTCCTCGCGCCTTTCCCGTCTCGACCATGCGGCGCGCCGGGGTGATCCCGCCGCATTTCACCAGCTTGATGTTGAATCCGTCGAACGGGTCCGCGAGTCGCGCCGCGTCTTCCTCGGTCACGCAACTCTCGTCGGCCATCACCGGCAGTTCGAGCTTCGGCAGATCAGCATCCCGGGCGGGCGGCCACGGCTGCTCGATAAAGGTCACGCCGAGTTGCTGGAGTTCGCGCGCGAGCCGGGGCAGGTCTACCTCGCCCCACGCACCATTGGCATCCACCGCCACCAACGCGGAGGTGCGCTCGCGCACGAGACGCACCGCATCCAGGCCGGCCGATTGATCGGACTTGATCTTGATGCACGCAAAGCCGTGCAGTTCCTCGATCTTTTCGGCGAGTTCCTCCGGGCTCGACAGACCGATGGTCGCAAAAGTCGACACCGGCTGCGGAGGCTGATTCCAGGCCAGTTCCGAGACGGTCACGCCTCTTTTGCGGGCCAGCCAATCCCAAAGCGCAATATCCAGGGCACATTGCGCGCCCCGCGACGGCGCGAGGAATCGCCACGCCGCATTCCAGGCGGCCTCGATGTCCGCCACGCTCCGCACCTGGAGCGCGTCGATGAATGGGCGCGCACTCTCCAGGTGCGCGCTGACGCCCTCCCATGTTTCCCCGTAGAAGGAGTTGGGCGACGCCTCCCCGTAGCCCACGACGCCCTCGCTCTCGAGGCGGATGAATACATTGCGCACCTCCGTCCGCCGCGCGCGGCTGATGCGAAAGGCGCGGCGCGGATGCAGTTCGCGGCTGATACAGGTGAGCTTCATCGCAGGACGGAATCTATTTCCACGGGGACGGATTTCTGGAATCGTATGCCCTGATCACGCATGCATGGGAGCCCAAACTTCACTCGATCCATCGGCCGCACTGTTGAGGGCCGGGAAATCGTGGCGCACGCCAATTTTGATTGGGCGACGGCCACTCCGCCACCCAACAGCACGCTGATCATCGGTGGCACGCATGGGAATGAGCCGGCGACCTGGCGAGTCCTTGAGGATTTTCGGCAAGGCGCCGCGTGGGCGGCGCTGAAGCATCTCCCGACGTTGATCCTGCCGGTGGCGAATCCCGACGGCGCCGCCCGCGGCACGCGCTCCAACGCGCGGGGCGTCGACCTGAATCGCAACTGTGGATTCAACTGGCGCGCGGAGTGCGAAGATCCACCGGGTCCGGCCGCCTGGTCCGAGCCGGAGAGCGTGGCCTTGCGCGATTTCATTCTCCAGTGGCGTCCGGCGAAAATTGTCAGCCTGCATTGGGCGCTGGCGGAGATCGACGCCGATGGGGTTCAGTCCACGGCACTCGCACAGGCCATGTGGGATGCGCTGGATGCCACCGCCCGCCGACCCTACCGGTTGCGGGTTACCGCGCCCGGCCGCGGCCAGCGGCGGCTCGAGCGCATCTATGCCGCGTGTCCGGGTTCGCTGGGTCAATGGTGCGGCTACGGTCTGGAATATCCGGATGGTTCGGCTCCGGCGATGATCACGCTGGAGTTGCCCTACGATCCCGGGGCGGAAGCGCGTCCCGACGAACTACCCGAGGATCATCTCGAGACGGTGCGCGAGCTTTGGCGGCGCGATCCCGCCGGCTATCTGCGGGGGATCGCGCCGGGTGTGCAAGCGATGCTCGCCACGGCCATTGGCTTTGCGGCATAGTCCTGAACGCATGGTTCAAATCTCCATCGAATATCAAGGCGGCTTGCGCTGCGAGGCCACGCACGGGCCGTCGCAAAACAAGCTCCTCACCGACGCTCCCGTCGACAATCACGGCAAGGGGGAATCGTTCTCGCCGACCGATCTCGTGGGCACGGCACTGGGAGTTTGCATGGCGACGGTCATGGGAATTTACGCCCAGCAACACGACATCGATCTGCGCGGGATGAAAGTCTCCGTGGGCAAGGAAATGACGCAGGTACCGGTGCGGCGCATCGCGCGGCTGACGTGCGAGATCGTCGTGCCGCTGCCCGCCACGCACCCGCGCAAGGAGGCGCTGGAACGCGCGGCGCTGACCTGTCCCGTGCACCAGAGCCTGCACCCCGATGTCGAGAAGCCGGTGACTTTTGTGTGGACCGGCGCGTAGGAAACTTTCGCACAGCTTGCACTCTCTCACCCCGCCGCTATAACGCCCCGCATGCCGACTCTCAAAGAGCCGAACGGACTCAAGAAAGGCCGCCGACTCGACGACTTGGAACACAAGTCCATCGATGAGGACGACTACAAGCCGAAGCTCAAGGACTTCCAGCTTCGGCTGCTCAATCTCACCCGCGAGCTGGCCGAGGCGCGCCGCTCGCTGATTATCGTCTTCGAGGGCCCGGACGCCGCCGGCAAAGGCGGCGCGATCAAGCGACTCGCCGAGCGCCTCGATCCGCGCCTGCTGCGCGTGCACTCGGTCGTCAAGCCGACCGCCGAGGAGTATCAGCACCATTACATGTGGCGCTTTTGGAACAAGCTGCCGCCCTACGGGCAGACGGTGGTTTTCGATCGCTCGTGGTACGGCCGCGTGCTCGTGGAACGGGTCGAGGGCTTCGCCACGGAGAAGGAATGGAAACGGGCCTACGAGGAGATCAATGAATTCGAGCGCACGCTGGCGGACGACGGCGCGATCATCCTGAAATTCTACCTGCATATTTCCAAGGACGAGCAGCTCTTCCGCTTCAAGCGCCGCGAGGCCGATCCCTACAAGCACTGGAAGATCAACGACGAGGACTGGCGCAACCGGCGCAAGTGGGAGGAGCACAATTCGGCGGCGGAGGACATGTTTGAGAAGACCTCGACGGAGGACGGCCCGTGGGCGGTGGTCGCCGCGAACTACAAGTGGCACGCGCGTCTCCGCGTGCTCAAGACGGTGGTCGAGGTCATGGAGCGTGCGGGCTTGGGCAAAAAGGATTGAGATGCGTTTCCTTCGCTGTTTGCGGGCGGGCGTTTTGATGGTGGTGACTTTGCTGGCCTTTCCCGCTTGCGATCGTCTCTTCGACAAAGGCAGCAAGGAGAGCATTGCGACGGCGGACAAGAAAGCAGCGGCAGGCGACTTCCGCGGCGCCGCGGCCCTCTACGAATCCGCGCTCGATGGCACCGCCAAGACGGCCGAGGTGCATTACAAGCTCGCGGTGCTGTACGACGACAAACTGAAGAGCCCGGTGGACGCCTTGCACCACATGGACCGCTACCTCGAGCTGGCGCCGACGGGGGCGCATGTGCGCGATGCGAAGGCCTACAAGAAAGAGGGCGAGGCGAAGTTGCTGACCAAGCTGTCCGGCGGTTCTCCGATCACGCAGCAGGACGCCGTGCGGCTGAAGAACGAGAACCAGATCCTGCGGGAGCAATTGGCGGCCGTCCGCGCGCAGAAGGCCCTGCCGGCGGCCACGGTCAATTCCCGGGGTGAGCCCGTGCAAAAGCCCATTCCGCCGGGGGCCCGCACCTACACCGTCCGCTCCGGCGACACCCTCGCCAAGATTTCGCGCCACTTTTACAAGAACGCCACGCGGGCCCGCGACATTCAGGATGCGAACTTCAACTCGCTCGAGGGGACGGTGAAGATCAAGCCGGGGATGGTGCTGATTATTCCGTAGCGTTACTCGTCGTCCGTCGCGCCCTTTTCCCGCTTGAGGCCGCGCAGCTTGCCCTGGATGAAGGCGTCGATGTCGCCGTCCATCATCGCGGCGATGTTGCTCGTCTCTACGCCGGTGCGCAGGTCGAGGACCTTTTGGTAGGGCTGGAAGACGTAGCTGCGGATCTGGCTGCCGAAACTGACGTCGGACTTTTCGCCGTAAGCAGCGGCGGTTTCCGCGGCGAGTTTGTCGACCTCGATCTGCTGGAGCTTGGCCTGCAGCATGCGCATGGCGGTGACCTTGTTCTTCTGCTGGCTGCGCTCATTTTGACAGGCGGCCACCAGGCCCGAGGGAATGTGCCGGATGCGCACCGCGGTCTCCACCTTGTTCACGTTCTGCCCGCCCTTGCCGCCGCTGCGGTAGGTATCTACTTCGATGTCGGCCTCATTGATTTCGATGGGCGCGCTCTCGGGAAGTTCCGGCACGACATCGACACCGGCGAAGGAGGTGTGCCGGCGCTTGTTCGAGTCGAAGGGCGAGATGCGCACCAGCCGGTGCACGCCACGCTCGGTGGCCAGGTAGCCAAAGGCATATTCACCCGTGACCTGGATGGTGCACGACTTGATGCCCGCTTCTTCGCCGAGCTGAATGTCCATGATCTGGCTCTTGAATCCATGCCGCTCCATCCAGCGCTGATACATGCGCAGCAGCATGTCCGCCCAATCGCACGACTC
>NZ_JBDUCX010000005.1:0-57325 GCF_040003245.1 Chthoniobacter sp. | reverse complement strand
CGCGATGCACGCGCAACATCTCGGGACCGTGCTCGACCCAGCGGAGAAAATCCTCGCTCAGCGCGCGCGCGCCGGGACAGACCTGGATCGACGCGGGCAGCACCGGTTGATATTGCCAGCCACGCTCTGCCGCCACCGCCTGCAAATCCGGCAGTTCCGGAAAAACGGCTACCGGGTCGACGCGGTCCCGCCATTTTCGCTCGAGATAGCCGCGCAAACTAAACTTCATGGGTCCGCTCCAACGGGTTCATAGCTTCAACATGTCGGCGCAGCGGCGCAGTTTTTCGAAATCCAACCCGGCGGGCAAATTCCAGAGCGCAGGGATGGCCATACGGGCCAGTTTGAGATGGCCGGCCAAGCCCCGGCCCTTGATACGCTGAGCGACACGCTCGTACTTCTTGAGCAGTTCGACGTGCTCCAGCGCAAATTCGTAATGCCGCGCCGCGTCTTCGCCGCCGTGGGATTTGGCGACGGCGACGATTTCCTGCGCGCGCATTTGCCCGCCATGGGAGGACTTGTGGGCATCGTGAAAGCGGTAGGCGGAGAAAATGAAATCGGCTTTGCGGATAACGCCGAGCCGGTCCGCGCGCAAATACCACTCCCAGTCGAACGCGTAGTGCAATTCCTCGTTCAGCGGCCCGTTCTTCGCCCAAAGGGATCGCCTCCAAAACGAACTGGGCTGCACAATGTAATCCACGATCGAGAGCAAGTTGCGATCATGCTCCGGCGGGCGATTGACGATGCTGCGCGTGCCCTTGTCCGAAAAGCTCAGGCAGTTGCCGTAGATCAAATCCACCGGTTCGCGAAAACGACGCGCTACTTCGTGCAGTGCGCCCGGGAGCAAAAAATCGTCGCTGTTCACCCAACACAGGATGTCGCCGGTGGCCCGGGAAAATCCCTTGTTGAGAGCGTCCGACTGGCCTCGGTCCTTTTCGGAAACCCAATAGGTGAGACGCGACGCGTAGCGCTGGATGACTTCGGCGCTATCATCCGTGCTACCACCGTCGATCACGATGTATTCGAGGTTATCGTAGACCTGGCCAAGCACGCTGAGGATCGTCTGCTCGAGAAACGCTCCCTGATTGTAGGAAGGCGTGACGACGGTAATTTTCGGGAGCGGCGTCATCCGATGGCCTCGCAGCAAATCTTTTCCAACTGCCGGCCGTAGGCGCTGGCAAATTCGGACTCCGCGGCCAGCGCTTCGCGCTCCCGTGCCGGATCGGGCCGCCCTGGCAAACTCGACCAGCAACCGGCGATCACCTCCGCCAGCGCGGCGGCATCGTCCGGCGGGAAAAAACCCAAAGCCTTGGGGCATTGCTCGCGATGGACAGCGAGATCCGACACGATGACCGGGCAACCGATCGCCTTGGCATCCTGCAACGTGGTGTTCCAGCCCTCAAAACGCGAGGGCTGCACCACGGCGGCCGCCGTTTGGAGCAGAGCGGCCAAATCCTCGCGGGGCACTTTGCCGAGGATGAAACACTGCGGCCAAACATTCCCCCGTGTCGCCGCCTGCAGGGTTTCGGTCAGGGCGTCGTTGTGACGATCGCGGTAATCGGCGGGCAGGCCGGCCATGACCACCGGCACCGGCAATCCGCGCGACTTCAAAATCGCCAGGGCCTCCGGCACGATGCGGTGATTCTTGTGACGCCAGAATTGGTTGATCACCAAAAGGAAGCGCTCCGGCAGATGGTATTTCTCGCGAACGTCAACGGGGACACTCGGTGGCGGCTCGAAGGCGAACAAGGAGGGGAACGAAGCCACGCGCGCCGTTTCGGCCAAGGCAGGAAAGGCCTCCCCAAAATCCCGGCGGCAATCCTGGCTGGAAAACAGCATGCGCGCGGAGCGGCTGGCCAGCTTTTGAAAAGCCCGGTTCAACAAAGTTTTCTGCTCGTTGCTGTAAAGATTGCCAAGATGCAGATGCTGGAAATCCGGGATCCACCCGACCGCGCGGAGCGACGAAGATCCCAGAGCTTCGACGTCGGGCAGGATGACATCGACGCCCGCAAGCCGTGCGCCGACCGAAGTCATGCTGGTCTTTTTCCAGCCGGTCAGCTTTCGCAATGTCCATTCGCCGGGCAGGTGCGTCGGCTGCGGCGGTTGAAAACTTTGGAGGCACGCGGGCGCGCTCTCGGGATGCGCGGTCAGGAACACCACATTGGCGCCGATGGAATGGAGCGAGAGGGCCATCGTGCGGGAGACCACGCCTCCCGCCGCCCAACCACTCATCGCGAGATCCACCACGCCAATCAAAGGTTTGTCCTTCATCACACGCAGCTCACGATCCGGCGATCACCGCCCTGGCCCAAGTGGTCACCGCATCGATTCCGGATTCGAACGGAACGGTCGGTGCGAAGCCCAATGCGGCGATCTTCGTAATATCCGCGCGCCAACGCAGCGGGTTGCCCGGGGTCGCTCGTCCGTCAAAAGAAGGTTTGGCGGACGAGCCGAGCCTGGCGACCAAAAGGCCAGCCAGTTCGGCGATGGTTACCTCGCGACCACTGGAGAGGTTATAGATCTCACCTTCACACGGCGCGTTTTGGGTCAGGATGTGCAGGCCATGCGCGATATCGGTGGCATGAATGAAATCACGGCTCTCCGCGCCCGTGCCCCGCAACGCGAGCTTCCCCAGGGAGAGCACCTTTTCGCAGATATCCCACACCACTTGCCGGCGCAGACCGGGACCGTAAGCCGAGAAGATCCGGGCGCTGGCCGTCGGCAAACCATGGATGCGGGAAAATTCCTCGCAGAGTAATTCCGCCTGCCGCTTGTGGTAGCCGTAGGGCGAAAGAGGGCGAACGTCGTGTTTTTCGGTGACGGGCAGCGTTGCCGGGTCGCCGTAGACCGCGGCGCTGGACAAGAGCAGGAAGCGGCAGCGCGGAGCATGGCGGCGCAGGGCTTCGAGCACTTCAAAAACCAAGGCGACATTCCCGCGAAAATCCGCGGCGGGGTCGTCCATCGACAGCCCAACCGAAGCGCAACCCGCGCAATGAATGCAGGCTTGCGGCTCTTCAGCACGGAGCACTTCCGCCAGGCGGCTGTCGGGCAGCGCGACCTGGTGATAGGTGAGGTCGCTGATCCGCACCTTTTCCGGTGGGACTTCATCGATTCCGACCACGCGCCATCCTTCGCGAGCGAATAGCTGGGCGACATGCCGGCCCAGAAACCCCGCCACGCCGGTGATGATGACAGTCTTTCCCATATCAGAAATCTCCGAACGCTTTTCCGCTGGCCGCGCGCGCGCCTTTGATCGCAGGATGACGGCTGCGCAGATCGGCGAGATACTCCGCCTCCGTCGGCAGGAGACTGTCTCCATCGGCGGGATATTCCTCCGCCTTTACCCACGCCTTCCGCCGCAGATCGAAGCGTTTGATGATGCGGGCGGGCGAACCCACCATCATGCTGAAGGGCGGGCAATCGCGCGTCACCAGCGCACCGGCGCCAAGGATGCTGCCAAAGCCGATACGCACGTTCTTCAGCACGATGACGGAACTGCCAAACCAGCAATTCGCGCCGACTTCGATCACCCCATTCGCGGGAACACCGCTGATCGAAAACGGAGTGAATGGGGAACTCGAGTCATGATCCGCCCCTAGAAAATGGCAATCCGGTCCGGTGAGACAATAATCGCCGATCGTAATGCTCACGCCGGCAGTCAGAAAATTCCGGCGTCCGATGAAACAGTTGTCACCGATGGTCACCGCCGGGTCTGCCTGGTCGCGCTGGTTGACATTGATCCAGGTACCCTCGGCAATGATCGTATGGTGGCCGATGCGCACTTGCTGCCAGCCGAGCACGTGCACGGTTTCATCGATCAAGCTGCCTTCGCCCACATGCTGCCGGCGGTAATCGTTCGCGCGGCGCAGTTCGCGCCGGCGATTCCACCAGCGCTTCACACGCCGCACGTAGTCATAGGCGGTAGGCCGGGGCATGGATGTTATGGGGCTTCCAAAAGGCTCTCGTAGCGCAGCAGCGGGAGCCGGCGGCGGCTGACCAACGCCTCGCGCACGGTCAGCAAAGCCGGCTGACTCCAGAGCTCCTCGGGCGGGATCTCAACCCAGCGGGCAAACTCCGCCGGGGTCGGCGTGAAGTCGGTGCGCAGTTCCAGGCAGCGCTCGACGATATGATAAGCGAGGGCCGCGGAGTCGCGCTGCTCGGGAGTGACTTGCAACTGGCCGGCGAGCGCCTGGTCGATCAGCGCGAAATACTCTTCGGCAGAAGAAGCGTTCCACGTGAACCCGCAGGATTCGTAGTAGCAATGCGTCGAGAGAATGGCCGGCTTGCCGAGCAACGCCGCCTCGATGCCGACGCGCGAGGTATAGGGCAGGACGACCGCGGCGCAGCGGAGGAGGTCGTAGGTATTCACCGTGTCCTCCGCGAGGACGAGGGTCACCTGGTCGCGCACCGCGGGAAAGCGCGCGATCAACTGATCCCAATGGTCGTGGCCCTTGAACTCCTCGATCCGCTCGCAGGGATGCTGGCGAATGGAAAGGGTAACGCCGGGCCGCGTTTCCAGCCAGCCCAGGAGTGCTTCCAGCCAGGCGGTAATGGAAGGGAAAATTCGCTGCCGGCAGAGCGCCGCAGTGTCCGCGCGATAGTTCAGGGGCACGAGGATATCGCACCGATGCTGGACGGAAGCGGAAGCGGGTTGCGGTTGGAGGCGGTATTCGTCCCGCCCTTCCATGCGCACTTGCAAATTCTCCTTGGCGAGGCGGATCACTTCGTCGCGTTCGGCGGGGGCGCGGTCGAGGCGTTCCTTGATATCGCGGAAGGCGCCCGGTACATCGCCGAGATGCGCCGCCACTCCATCGTGCGCGAGATACATCGCCCCGGGCCCGCAGTCGAAGGTGGTGTAGGAAACGCCCAAATTTTCCGCGATCTGCACGTACAACCCGCTCGCGGCCCACACTCCGCCCGGGATGAGCACCCACGAGTAATCTCCTTCTTCGAGAACCTTCCGAACGCGGCCCGCGTGCTCGTACATCTCCACCGTGCGCTCCGGATTCGCGGCGAGAAAGGCGGGAGCACCGCCTTCGCTGCGAATCTGGCGGACCGCATTTTCGTAAAGCAAGAGGTCGAGAGCGTCGGTCCGCGGGGCGGAAGGCGCGGTGATCGCGGAGACATCCACATGATGGAAGGCAGCCGGGAGCCCCTTGAGGACCCGCTCGACCGCCTCGATTTCGCGGCCCCGCGCCGCGTTGAAAAAGACATTGCTGCGGTCCCACAGGAGCGTGACGTCGAACCCCTCGCGCCGGAGCATCCACGCGCATTCCAGACTAAAGAAGGGCACGGGCGTGCACATCCACGGCGTGATCAAGACGGCGACCTTGCCCGGACGTGAAACCGGCGGGAAGGGCGCGCTGAATTCGCGCATCCGCCGACTGAAGCGATCCGCCATTTCACCGAAGCCATCGGGTCTGGCGGGCTTGCCGCCAAGGCCCCGCCAAACTTTGCGCAAGATCGTCGTGGGGTTCATGGCTGATGCACTTTCACTTTCACCGCGGGCACGCCGGCGTAGGTCGAATACGCCTCCGCGTCGGTGAGCAGCACCGCATTCGCCGCCACACGCACGTGATCGCCGAGCGTGATTGTCCCGAACAATTTCGCGCCGGAAAAGACCGTGCAGTGATCGCCGATCACCATTTTCTCATCGGGCGAGTTGACGCGGCGCTGGCCGAGCGTGACGCCCTGGTAGATCGTAAAATCGCTGCCGATGCGGTGCCGCGGGCCGACGACGATACCCATGCCGTGCTCGACGTTCAGGCGTGGGCCGATGTCCGCGCTGTAATAAATCTCCGCGCCCGTCTTGGCCCGCATGAGATAGGCGAGATACGGCAGGAAGGGATGGGTGGCATCGTGGAGATAAAGTCCGCGCGCGATGCGGTAGAACAGCGTTGCCTGGACCCGCGCGTCGATTTCGATGACCTCGGCGACGACTTCGTCGAAGTCGCTCCGCGCGACCGTGGCCGGGTAACGGCTATGGACGTCGGTAGCGATTAATTCCTTTTCCTGCTCATAAAGCTCGAGCGCACGTCGCACCACTCCTTCCGGCGGGCGGGTAAAATGCGTCTCGAAGCTTTTGGCCAAAAACGCTTCCAGACCTTCTCTGCCGTTCATCGGTGCGGGGTTCAAGAGGACTGCCGGTAGGAGAGGAACCAGACGGGTTTCGAATCCGGGTGTTGTGTGCACCATTCGCTGACCAGGGTGTCGTATTGAGCGGGATCGACGACGAGGCGCGCGGTATGAAAGCGCTGCTCGAGGTTGCCGATCCTCTTCTTGAACGCGAACAGGCTGTCGTCCGGAGCCGGAGTACGGCCACCGCCGAGATGCAACGCCACGAGACCGCGCCGCGCCGCTTCTTCCGCCACGGAATGCAGGAGGAGATGGGAGGTGTTGCGATTGCCCTCCGTGACGCTGCGGGCGGCGAGATGGTAATGCGCCCAGCGTGGCCCCCAAAAAATCAGCGCGGCGCTGAGGGTCTCTCCGACATTGGTATCGCGCACCTCGGCGATGGAGATGTCGTAGGCAAACCGTTCGGCCAGCGTCTTGAAATAGATGCGAGAGAAAAAGTAATCCGACCCCGCTTCGAGCCGGGTCATCGTATCCCAATACATCCGGGCAAATTGATCGAGCAAGTCGGGCGTGCAGGGCAGCAAGGCCGTAACGAGTCCGCTGCGACGCGCCTGGGCGGCGTCGCGGCGGTGATTGCGCTGATGCGCCCCGGCAAAGGCCGCCTCCAAGCCACCACTCAAGTCCACCGACATCGTCGGGCGATCGAAGACGACGTCCCATGACGAATCAAAGAAGACTTCGTTGCCGAGCATCGGATGACTGCGAATGAACGCGGCCACGACCGATTGCTCCCGCCAGCAATCGCGAATGAGATTCCAGGCGGCACTCAAGAATTCCGGATGGGGATTCTTGAGGAGCGGTCCACCGTAGCCGTAGGCGCCCTGGATATCGAACAGACCCGGATGCTCCGGAATGGGATACACCAGATAGGGGAGCAGCATGACGGAATCACCGTCGCGCACGATGACGCACTGCACCTTTCCATCCGCCCGCGCTTCGTAGGCAGCCAGATAATCCGGCGAGAAATAAATATCGTCGTGCGGAGCGAACTCCGCCAAGGCCTCGCGCCAGCCGGCCTGGTTGACGAGATCACCGCGCTGCAATTCCACTTTGCTCATGAGGTCGTTTTCCCTGCGGAGATGCGCAAAGGACTTTCCTTGATCAAGAGTTCCGATCCCAAGGCCGTTGATTTCAAAATATTCACGATCCGGCCTGCGGCGTGGCCGTCCCCGTAGGGATTGGGCTGTGCCTTGAGTTTCACCCTCCAGGCAGGATCGAGGGTCCTAGTCACGGCCGCGCGGATTTCCGCGACGTCCCCACTCGTATCGATCACATTCCCCGCGCGCATGCGACCGCGCTGGCGATCACCCACATTGACCACGGGAAGTTGGAAAGAAGGCGCCTCCCAGATGCCGCTCGAGGAGTTTCCGATCATCAGGTCCGCGTGGCGCATTAAAGAGTAGAAGCGGAGCTGCCCGAGGCATTCGCGCAGAATCGAACCGGGACGTTCCTGGACGAATGTCTCGAGACGCCCGCGAAGAACCTGATGGCCGGCATCGCTGTTTGGCGCGGTGGCGATCACGGTTCCGGGTGTTTCTTTTAGCACCGCCAGGATTCCCTCGAGTTCGAGAAGCGCGGCCCCGGGATCGCGCGTGCTCGGGTGGTGCGTCAGTACGATGACCGGCGGCGTGAGGTCGATCTCAAGCTGGGTGGCGAGTTCCTCGCGCGACAGCAATTCCCGGCGATGAATGGCATCCAGCGCCGGATCCCCAGTGACATGAATGCGCCCCGGTGATTCGCCCATGGCGCGGAGCATGTCGGACTGCTCCTGGCTGGCGACGAAATGGAGATGGCTCATTTTCGATACCGCGTGGCGGACGACGTCGTCGATCGCACCTTCCGTCACCTCCCCGCCGGAGACATGGGCGATCGGGATATTGAACGCCGTGGCGGCCGACGCGGCCGCGAGCAACTCGAAGCGGTCACCGACGAGCAGCAGGATATCGGGCCGCTGGCGCGTGAAGACCTCGGCGAGCGCGGACGCGGCCACGGAGTTGCCTTTCACGATGGCCTCCGGCGAATCGGAGCTGATCAAAAAATCGATGCGCTCACTAGTCGGAAAGCCATCTTTTTCGATTTGCTCAATGCTACGGCCCGCCGTGAGGTGCGAGCCGCCGACGATCAATTGCAATTCGAGCGAAGGATCTGCGGTGATCGCCCACAGCACGGGCAGAATGCTGCCATACTCTGATCTAGCGAAAGTGCAGATTCCGATTTTTTTGGCGAATTGATTCATCGCGAGGACGAAGACCGCAGCCACCCGACCGTGCCCACAGGGGGATTCACGGTTAAGGCTTCCGCGCTTCGACGATCCATAATTCCACGAGCTTCTGTAGCGAGTCCGCGGTCCACGAGGCCTTTTCGACCGAAACATCCGTAAAGCGGCGGTAAAGCGCATCGATCTGCGCCTGGCCGAAGAAGAGCGAAAAGCCGCGCGCCTGCAATGGGCCCTCGGGAATATTGATAAAGCCGTTCTCCTCGACTTGCTCCCCCAAGCCGTAACCCCAGGTGCGGTCGGAAAAATTGGCGGATTGAAAATGGCCACCGGGTTTCAGCACCCGAAAGACCTCGTCGCAAACGAGCTGACAGTCGGCGTAGCGATTGGAGTAAAGGGAGGCATTGTCGATCACCGCGTCGAAATAGTCGTCGGGCCACGGGAGCTTCACGAAGTCGCCGGTGCGCAGGTCGGCGCTGACGCCCTCTCGCGAGAGATACTCCGCAGCTTTGCGGAGGCCGCTGGGCGAACCGTCGATGCCGGAAACGGCGAAGCCTTCCCGGGCCATAAACCAGGTACAAGCCCCGGGGCCGCAGCCGAGATCCAAAAGGCGGACCGCCGAGCGATCGGGCGCTTTGTAAAAGCGGCGCGCCACGAAACGGATGACATGCTCCGGAGGATATTTTCCCCAATCCTGGCGCTGAAAAATCTCCTCCCAGACGGGGTCCCAACTCGTCGTTGTGTTCATGTTAGACAATTATCGGCAGATTGCCGGACAGCACCATTCTTCAGTACGTCACGCGGGTCGTAAAAGCCCGCGGCGCTCCGCGCCGAGCATCGTGAAGGTCATCCTGGTCAGGCAAGCTTGGCAAGGCGGCGCACGATTTCGCCCATCTGAGCTGAGCCGTAGCGTTGATCGAGAGGCAGGCTGAGGATTCTCGACGATAATTCGTGCGTCTCGGCAAATTGCCCCGCATGCACCTCGCTGGGAAGCCGCCAATGCACCGCGCAGAAAAGCCGCAGCTCACGAAGCGCCGCTTGCACATAATCCCGGCGCCCCTCCTTGACCAAAATCGGGAATGAGAAGGGAGAAACCCCTTCCGGCAATTTCTGAAGGAGCGGCGCAGCCAGCTTGCGCAGGCGCTGGTTGCCGGCGAACGCCTCACGCAGAAAGCGGAAATTAGCCCTCCGGCGCGCGATGACCTCGCGCAAGTTGAGCCGCCGCGCGAACTGGCGGGAGAATGCGGAGCAAGCCGAGCTCTCCGTTTCTTTCTCAATCATGCCTTCGGCGGACGCAAAGAGTTTCACATAAGACTCCTCCAAGTCGTGATCTTCCCGGCCCGCTTCCAAAAAAGATCCTTTCAACAGAGCGGCCACCGAACGCAAGGCCGCTGGCGCCTCGGCCACGGGACCAGGTTTAGGGAGGTGAAGGTTTCCTTTGTTGATGACGATGCAGCCATCCGACAACGGAAGGTATTTTCGCAAGCTGGAGAAAACCAGTTGTCCGATCGACCCGACGGCGGGACGGGCACTTTCCAAGAGAGAGCCGTGCGTGCAATCCTCTATGACGACATGGCGTTTCGCAATGGCGCGCAAGCGCTTCCGAGCGGACAACCGGGGAGCAAATCCGAAATAGTTGATGAAGAGCATGGCGGCCATGGCGGCACCACCCAACTGGGTAATGACGGGGTCGAGATCGATTTGCAAATCGAGGTCTACCGGAAAAAACTGAATGTCGAACCCCAGCAGTGAGAAAGGTGCAACCACACTTTCGCAGATGAAGGCCGGGAGAAAGACCGATCGACAGCCCTGGCTGAAGAGCGCTTTGGCCATGAGGTGCAACGCCCCGCGCCCGGTAGCGGGCGCGTCGACCGGAAGCGGTACCCCGGCGCCAGCAGGTTGGCCAAGCAACGAGGCCGGCTCGACCGGAAGTTCACCTCCCAACACTTCGGTAGTTTCGGCTAATTTATTCAAAAGGGGGGTGACTTGATTGCAACTCCGGGGCAAGGGACGTTCAGTTTTCGGTATGACGCAAAAGCACATCGACGATCCGCATTTCCCACGGGCTGTCAATGTCCAGTGAACGTTCCACAGGCATGATATAACCAAGAGCGCCAGGGGGTTGGAAACTGCGCGTCGCCCGGAGGGAGGCCGGGCGATTGAGGTAGATCGCGCCGTTGAGAACGTAGGCCGGCGGATATTGCTGCCGGGGCAGATGCTCATCCACGTCGCCAAAGAAGCTACCTATTTTTCCATCCGGGCTGAGCCCGCAGGTAAGCCAGGGATGGGGTGTCGCCTCGCAAATACCGAGCACCGCATCGGCCTGTCGCTCGATGGCCAGGCGGGCGGCACCGTCAATGTCCGCACTGGTCCGCAGCGGGCTGGTCGGCTGGAGGAGCAGCAAATAATCCGGCTCACCACCCTGCGCCGCCAGCCAATCCAGCGCGTGCAAGACGACGCCCAGGCTGCCCGCTGCGTCGGTCGCCAGCTCCGCAGGCCGCATGAACGGGACCTCGGCTCCGTAACGCGTTGCCACTTCGGCGATCTCGTCGTTATCGGTCGAGACGATCACTTTGCTGAGATTGGCACTGCGCAGGGCCGCTTCGATTGTCCACGCGATGAGCGGTTTGCCGGCGACGGGCAGGACGTTCTTTCGAGGCACGGCTTTCGATCCTCCGCGGGCGGGAATCAAGGCGACGATGTCCGGGGAGCCGTGCATTTCAGTTACTATTCCAGGAAACCCAGCTCGAACAATTGGTCGTAGGCCACAGCGACGCGCAACTTGCGGCCGACGAGGTGGCTGAGGAGTTCGGGCTTCAGGCCGGAACCGGGGCGCTTGATGGCGATCAGGTCGCGGGTCAGCACCGTGCCGGCAGGGAGATCGCGGCTCGCCACCAAACTGCGCCGGGCCACCCGCGCCACCGCATCTTCGCTCGCCACCCGGCGCTTGATGGGGTCGCCGAGGGCGGCCTCGACGACACGAATGCCGCGCACCATGGCGGTCAATTCGTCCGGCTCGAGCGACGCCTGGTGATCGGGACCCGGCAGGGTGCGATCGAGGGTGAAATGCTTTTCGATGACGCACGCGCCGAGCGCCACGGCCGCCTGCGCGACCGCGATCCCGATGGTGTGATCCGAGTAACCGACGGGAAAGCCGAACGCCGCACCGAGAGTCTGCATCGCGCGCAAGTTCACGTCCTCGGGACGCGTGGGATAATTTGAAGTGCAGTGGAGCAGGACGAGATCCTCGCAGTCGGCGCCCTGGAGCAAGCGCACCGCTTCATCGACCTCGCCGAGGAAGCACATGCCGGTGGAAACGATGAGCGGCTTGCCCTTGCGGGCGACGTACTCGAGGAAAGGCAGGTTGGTCACTTCTCCCGAGGAAATCTTGAAAAGCGGGACGTTCATCTCCGCGAGCAGATCCGCGCTGCCGAAATCGAAGGGAGTGGCGAGGAAGAGGATGCCGCGCTCGGTGCAGTAGGCTTGCAGCTCGCGGAACGCCGCGCCCGAAAGCTCGAGCTTGCGCACCATGTCGAGTTGCGATTCGCCGCCGCCCGAGGTGGCGACTTGATACTCCGCCTTGGCAGCGCCCACGCTGACGACATCCTCGGCTTTGAACGCCTGAAACTTTACCGCATCAGCGCCGGCATCGATGGCGGCATCGACCAAGCGCCGGGCCATCTGCAAATCGCCGTTATGATTCACGCCCGCTTCCGCGATGATGAACACGGGACGATCGGGCCCGATCTCGCGATCTTTGAGGCGGAGAATGCTCGGGGGTTTTTGCGGCGAAGTCATGAGTTCGTTTTGCCGGCGGTGAGAATTGTCGTGATCACCCGCTCCTGATCTTCGGGGCGCAGACCGACGGAACAGGGCAACGAGAGGGCCCGCGCATAGAGCGATTCCGCCACGGGGCAAAGGCCGGGGGCCGGCTGGTGGGCAGGCGAAAGGTGCAGCGGCTGCCAGAGCGGGCGCGCCTGGATTTTGTGAGTTTGCAGATGGCACAATAGCCCGCGCGAGGAGAGGGCAAAGGGCGGCTCGACGAGCGTGGTGAACATCCAGAAAGTGTTGCGGGCCCACGCTGCTTCCGGCATGGGCGCAAGGCCGGGGACATCGCGGAAGGCCTCAACATAGCGGGCGGCGATGCGCCGCTTGGCCGCTACGTAGTCATTCAATTGTTCCATCTGCGCGCAGCCGATGGCGGCCTGGACATTGGTGAGCCGGTAGTTATAGCCGATCTCACCGTGAATGTACTCGAGAGGGTCGTCCTTGGCCTGGGTGGTCAAATAGCGGGCTTTGGTCATCCATTCCTCATTGTCGGTGACGATCATGCCGCCCCCGCCGGTGGTGAGGATCTTGTTGCCATTGAAACTGAAACAGGCAGCCGCGCTTCCGGAGCCGACTTTTTTCCCGCGATAGTCGGCGCCAAGGCTTTCGGTCGCGTCCTCGATGACCTCGAGTTCGAACCGGCGGGCCAGAGCGCGAATGGCATCGCGATCCGCGGGGTGGCCGAGAATATCCACAGCGAGGATCGCCTTGACCCGGCGGCCGGTAGTGCTGTTGCGCAAAGCACCGTCCTGCACGCGGCATCCCTGCTCGAGGAACGCGGTCGCTTTCTGCACATCGAATTGCCAGTACTCCGGTTCGGCGTCGATGAAGACCGGCCAGGCGCCGGCGTAGCGAATGGCATTGGCGGACGCGATGAAAGTGAGCGCGGAAACGAGGACTTCATCTTCCGGTTGCACGCCGGCGACGAGCAAAGCGATGTGGAGAGCGGCGGTGCCGTTGACCGTGGCCACCGCATATTTGGCCCCGACATAATCGGCGACCATGCGCTCGAAGCGATCGACATAGGAGCCGACCGAGGACACCCAACCCGTATCGAGACACTCCTTCACGTAGGTCCATTCATTCCCGCGAATCTCGGGAATGCACAGGGGAACAAACCCCGCTTCAACCGGCGCGCCAGGCTCAGATCGCATAAGTATCGGGGCGATAGCGGTGCAGGTTGTCGCGCAGCCAGTCGATGGTCTTTTGCAAGCCTTCCTCCAGCGACACGGCGGGCTCCCATTCAAGAATTTCCTTGGCCAGCCGATTGTCCGCAAGCAGACGCTCAACCTCACTCTTTTCCGGGCGGAGACGCGCGGCTTCGCTTTCAATTGTCGCCGAGGAGCCGGTGAGTTTAATGATCATCTGCGCGAGTTCGCCAATGGGAATCTCGCGGTTCGAGCCCAGATTGATGGTGCGACCGACTGCGGCGGGATGGGAGGCGGCGGCGAGGAAGCCTTCCACGGTGTTACCGACGTAATTCATATCCCGCGTGGGATGTAAGCTGCCGAGGCGGATGACGGGCCTACCGGCGAGGCACTGCGCGATGACGGTAGGAATGACCGCGCGCGCGGACTGGCGCGGCCCGAAAGTATTGAACGGTCGCACGGTCACGACCGGGACTTCGAAGGAAAGCTGGAAGGACTCGGCCATCTTATCCGCACCGATCTTGCTGGCGGAATAGGGTGACTGGCCCTGGAGGGGATGGGCCTCATCGATCGGAACATAACGCGCCGTGCCGTAGCATTCGCTCGTGGAGGTATGAATGACCCGCGCGGTTTTCAGTTCGCGCGCGGCTTGCAGCACATTGAGCGTGCCCTCGATATTCGTGCGCACATAGGAACCGGGCGCCCGATAGGAGTAGGGGATGGCGATGAGCGCGGCGAGGTGGAAAACGACCTCGACGTCCTGCATCGATGAGCGGACGCTGTCGCGATCGCAGATGTCACCGGCGATGACTTCGATATCACTGTGAACGGAGGATTCATCGAGCCACCCATGACGACCGAGCGCATTGTAGTGGACGAGCGCGCGCACTTTGGCGCCCAATGCGACGAGGCGCTCGACGAGGTGGCTGCCGATGAAGCCACCACCGCCAGTGACGAGAACGGTCTTGTTTTTCCAATTCATGTTAGAGATTCCGAAGTTAGGACGGCGTATTCCACGCTTTCACGTCCTCCTGCGCCTTCGCATAGTCGGCGTGCTGGCCGATATCGAGCCAATATTCCACGATGGGGAAGCTGGCCACGAGATGGCCTTCCTTGAGCAGGATCTTGATGAGGTCGGTCATGTCGAAATGCTGGCCGGAGGGGATGAACTGGTGCACTGCGGGCTCCAGCAGGTAGATGCCAGCATTGACGAAAAAGTTGAGCACCGGCTTCTCCCGTAAGCCCGTGACAGCAAAGCCGTCACTCTCGATCACACCGTAGGGGACTTGCAGATCGTATTGCCGAACGCCGACCGTCACGACCGCCTTATGCTCACGATGAAAGCTGAGCATCGCGCGGAAATCGACCTGGGTGAGGATGTCGCCATTGATGACGAGGAGCGGTTCGGTCTTTTCATCCATCAGGCTCAATGCGCCCGCCGTGCCGAGCGGCGAATCCTCGGAGACATAGTTCAGGTCGACGCCGAAGGCGCGGCCGTCCCCGAAGTAGTCGTGGATCTTCTCGGGCTCGTAGTGCGTCGTCACGTTGACCTTGCGGATGCCGAATTCGCGGAGTTGGCCGATGATCAATTCCATGACCGGTTTGTCGCCGACGGGAAGCATCGGCTTGGGCATCTTCTCGGTGAGCGGGCGCAAGCGTTGGCCGAATCCACCAGCCATGATGACTGCTTGCAAAGGGATCACTTCGCCGGGCAGCAGATCCTCGAGGGTCACGAGGTCGGCGACCCGGTCGTCGGCGTCGAGCAGCGGGATCTGCCGGACGTTGTTGTCGTGGAGGAGGGCCATAAGCGTGGCGTATTCGGCGTCCAAACGAGCGCAGACGGGTTTTTGATCCTTGATCAAGAGCGCGATCGTCGTCGTGAGGTCCATCCCGGCGAGCAAGGCGCGGCGCACGTCACCGTCCGTGAGCGTGCCGAGCAATTTCCGGTCGGGGTCCACCACGGCGACGATGCCGGTTTGGTTGAGGGTGATCGCCGCGAGGGCGTCACGCAAATTGGACTCCGGCGAGACGCAGCACTCGGCGGGATTTCTATTCGGGCGGTTCCACATAGCAGTTATGAATTCAGGCCTCGATGCGCCCATCGGGCTGCAACGGATGGCGCTGGCCACCAGACTCGAGATAGGGGCCGGGGTAACCCGGGTAATAAGTGGCGCGCACGCGGCGGGCGACTTCCTCGGGCGGCATATCGGGGGTGACGCGGCAGAGGGCGTCGAGTTCGCGCCGTGTGTACGGCTGGCGCTGCCAGGTTTCCTGGCTTTCCGGAAGCGGCTGGCCAGTGAGCAGTCGTCCGATCACTTGATAATAGAGGGTCAGCAAGGCGGCCATCGAGCGGTCCTTCAACAGTCCCACGGAGTCCTGGGGCAACATTGGGAAACGCAGCACGTCGATAATCCGGCCGGTATCGACCCGCGACGCCATATGATGGCAGGTAACTCCGTATTCCTTCCGTTCCTGGTATATGGCGAAGTTATAGCAACCAATGCCCGGATGTTCGGGAGGGCCGGGATGGAAATTGATGGCGGCAATGCGGGCACGGGTCAGCACGGCTTCGGGCAACACCCAGGCGCAGAGAAAGGAGATCACATAATCGCCCGACCACTCACGCACCACATCGGGAAGCGGGTCATGGCGTTCACCATGAGCGACGGTGATGGGCAGGCCGCTGGCGCGGATAAACCGCTCCGCAGCCTGGCACCAAGGGGTGGTCTTGGAAACGAAGAGGATCGACATGGTATTACGGTAAACGAAGGACGATCAGGAAACCTCGCGGATCAGCATAAAGGCTTCCGCGTAATCCGTGGCGATGGTGGCGCCGCGATACCGGGCGAGCGCGCGAATCGCCCCGGGGCCGCGCGGGAGCGGATCGGCATGTAGTTCTGAGGTATAAAGATTCATGATCTCGATCTTGCGTTCGAGATAAGGACTGACATCGATGAAAACATTCGGCGCAAAGTGCCGGTGCAGGAGCGCCGGCGCGGCTTCGGTGGAGGAAAGAGTTTCGTAGCTCAAGACCCGCCGCACGCCGAGCTTCTGCATGTAAAAGGGTTTCAGCACGGACAACGCGGCGGTGAAGATGGCGTGATGGTCGGTGTGGATATCGCCACCATGGATGAGGTAGATGACTTCCGGACAAACGCGGGCCACGAAATTGCGGATGCCATTGATCATCCGGTCGAGCGGCAGGGCATCGAGTTGGGTGGTCGGCAGGCCGAGCTTGTGAAATTCGCGGACGCCATAGGCGGCGGCCACAGTTTCCACTTCGGTCGCCTTGGCGGCGATGGTGGCCTTGTCCCATTGAGGCTCGTGGGTTTGCGTGGCGATAAACCAGTAAAGTTCGTCACCGGAGGCGACGTGTTTCAGCATGGTGCCGCCACAGCCGAGCGTTTCGTCGTCGGGGTGGACAGAAATGACGAGGACTTTCATGTTAGTAAGGCATCATCTTGAGGAGCAGCTCGTGCTTCAGCTCGATCGTGGTGAGGATATCCGCGATGCGTGGCGAAGCATGGCCATCACCGTAGGGGCTGATCCCCGCGTGGACCGCCGCGAGATACTCGCGGTCTTCGAAAACGCGCCGGCAGGCAGCGGCGATCTCGTCCTTGGTGAAATCGACGCGCATCACATTCTGTCCACGATCGCGCAGATCCTGCCGCGGTCCGACGAGGATGGCGGGCTTTTTGAGATAGCCGGACTCGATGACTAGGGATGACGAATTTCCGATGATCGCCGAGCAGCGCCGATAGAGAGCGACGAAGCGGTCGCGGGCAAGATTGTGATAAACGTGCAGGCGTTCGTTTTGCGCGCGCACGCGGTCGATGGCGGTGCGGATGCCGACGTTGCCCGGATCGATATTGGGGTAACTGCACAGCACTGGATGCCCCAGTGCGAGCACGCCCTCGAGCAGAGCGGTCATCTCCTGCTCATCGTGGCCCGACTTCTCGAACATCGTCGAGGGATGCTGGATGATGAGAAAGAAAGGCTGGTCGGGATCGAAGCCAAACTCCGCCGCCAATTGCGGTGACGGCACATCCGGCGTAGTGCGCAGACGGTCGAGGCCCGGCGCGCCGCAAGCCCAGATGTAGGCCGGATCTTCACCCATGCGGATGAGGCGTTCACGGTGGCTTTCACTGGCCGGAAAGTGCAAATGGGAGAGCTTGGAGATGGGCGCGCGCATCACTTCGTCGAGCTCGGAAGCGATGCAACGGTCGCCGCCGTGGAGATGGGCGACATGCAAGCGGAGGCAGTTCGCCACGACGGCGGCGGCGAGGTGTTCCTCGCGGTCCCCGGCTACGAAGAGAATGTCCGGCCGGTTGGTCGCAAGCTGGCGCGTGAGGGCCTCGGCGAGATGAGCGAAGGAGAGCGAACGGCCGACCCACGATTCCGAGGCAAGGAGTGTTTCGAGCCGACCGACGATGGGCACGCCATCCTCTTCGATCTGCCGGATCGCCCCGCCGTGGAAAGGTGAAAGTTGGGCGGAGCCGGCAATCACGCCTACGTCCACCTGCTGGCGCGAGCGCAACTCGCCGATCACCGGAGCGATCAGGTCGTAATCCGATCGCGCGGCACTGAAGAAATGAATGGAACGGCGCTTTCCCATGTCAGCCGAGAACGAGGTGAGGGTGCGTGTCGATGAGCGGTTCGCGGTAGAGCGTCACACTCAGGGCATTGGGCAGGAAATCGTGACGCAGGACGACATAAGGAGTGATGGCCAGCGCCATGGTGAGGATTTCCTCGGCGCGCCACGGCTGGATGTGCGGATCAAATTTCTCGTAGCGATCGGTGAGCAAATCCACATGGGCCGCGCGACGGCAGAGTTCGAATTGGCGGCGCGTGACACCTTCCATCAGCTCCCGCCCTCCGGGCATGCGCACGTTATGAATGGAAAAGGCCAGCGTGTAATCCCAGCGCTGCTCCGTGGACCATTCCAGGACGTTGCGGCACTCGAAGTGGCCACCAAGGAAGCGCGACCGGCAGTGCTCGACCATCTCGGGTGTCAGGTCGACGCCGAAGTATTCGCCGGCAAAACCGCGCTGCGACAGATGATCGAAGAACCCCCCTGCTCCACAACCAATATCGAGCAGGCTCGCGCTGGCAAAATCATGATGCACCAGGAAATTCTCGAAGCGCATGCGTTGCGCGCGCGAACTCATTTCGATCCGCGCGCAATCATCCCCCGCCGCAGTGGCTTTCTTTTCCCAATAAGCGCGCGTGCCGGCGAGGCCGGCGGCGAGCAATTCGTTTGGATCCGTCACAAGGAGAGGAATGAGGCTTACCCGCGCCGTCCGGCGAGCATGAATTCACGGGCTTGCGGGCCGGTGTTCAGCAGTAGATCGAGCGCGGAAAGATCCGGCGTGAACTCCGCCGGCGAGCACTGCGGATAGGGTTCGTTTTGGTAATCCTGATAGCGGAGCTTGAGGCCGTGGGACGCAAAATTCTCCTCGGTCTGGTAGCTCCTGGCACCACCACCGGAGAGGTATTCCGTGGCGCCGAGAGCTTGGCAAATGGCGATGACGAGATCCTCTTTCGCGCCCGTGATCGCCAGTTCTGAGGCGCACACGCGGTGGCAGCGGAGGCCGAGTCGCTCAAACATCCATTCGGTCACCGCGATGTTCAAGGCGGCGAGAGACGGCCACTCCTGCTCGAGCAAAGCGCGCAGCTTGGCATCGAAATCGGCGGCAAAGGGTGCACGGCGGTACTCCTGCTCGATGGTGCGAATGTGTTTGCGCGGCCACACCCGGTCGGCAATCGGCGTCTCGCGAATCGTCAGGTCGAGACTGGCGCGCACCGGCACGGTCAAGTAGCGCGGTCCCTGCGCGGTGAGGATCTGGTTGCGATTCTGCACGCCGTTTTTTTGAAACTGGACGTTGTCGAGATAGACGAAGACGTCGCATTGGTCGGCCTTGTCGCAATACGGAATCCACGGCAGGTACTGCGGCTGGTGAATGGCCACGATCATACGGCGAAATCCTCGTCGCGCACGAGAGCGCCGGCGGTCACGGGGGCGGCGGTGCGCCGTCCAAGCAGGGAGCGTAAACGCGCCGGCGAAACTCCACTCCCGGGACGCAGGGCGATGAAATCCCCTGCGCTCACGGTCCGACCGGCTTCTGCGGCGATGCGCCAGTGCAGACTCTTGCGGCTGATGGGAATGTTCACGATCTCGCCGCCGCGCGGTTGTTTCACCCCGTCACCGAGGGCGGCTTCCGTCTCGCGGATGGCGGCGATCATCTGCTTGAGTTCCGCCGGTTCGAGCGAGGCGCGATGGTCCGGACCGGGCAGCGTGCGGTCGAGCGTGAGGTGTTTCTCGATGCACGAAGCCCCGCGCGCTACGGCGGCGACGGGAATGTGGATACCGAGCGTGTGATCGGAAAAGCCGATGGGCACTTGGAAAGAAGTCGATAGCGTATCCATGGCGCGCAAGTTCACGTCCGCGGGATTCGTCGGATAATCCGTTACGCAATGGAGAATGATGACGGCGTGTCCCCCAGCACCGGCCATGGCGTGCATGGCTTCCTCGACCTCGGTGAGATAGGCCATGCCGGTGGAAAAAATCACCGGGAGACCGAGGCGCGCCAGGTGTTCCAGAAAAGGGATATTATTGACGTCGCCCGAGCTGGTCTTGAACGCCGCCACGCCCAACTGGGCGAGCATGGACGCACTGTCTTCATCAAACGGTGTGGAGAGGAAAAGGATGTCTCGCTCCGCGCAGTACTTCATCAGCCCATGATGATCTTCCTCGCGCAACTCGAGGCGCCGGATCATCTCGGCCTGCGATTCCTCGTGATCGGTGGTCTTTAATTGGTAATCCGCCTTGGGCGCGATCGGGCTCACAAGCCGCTCACTCTTGAAGGTTTGGAACTTCACCGCGTCGGCGCCGGCGGCGACCGCGGCGTCGATGAGCGCGCGGGCCATGGCCATGTCACCGTTGTGATTCACCCCGGCCTCGGCAATGATGAAAGCCGGTCGGCCGGGTCCGATTTCACGCTGCTGAATCCGGACGATGGAGTCGAAGCTAGTCGAGGGGGTCATGGGATGATGGCGAGAGATCGATGTTACCAGACGGTCCAACCGCCATCGACCATCAGGTTTTGCCCAGTCACATATTGGGAAAGATCGCTGGCGAGAAAGGCGATCGCACCTTTGATGTCCTCCTCCACACCCATGCGCCCGAGAGGCGTGCGCGCACTGTAGTTCTTGATGAAGCCTGCCGGTTGCTCCGCCAGAATGCCACCGGGGCTGATCGCATTGACCCGCACGTGCGGGGCGAGAACGGTGGAGAGCCAGCGTGTCATTTGCAGCATGCCTCCCTTGGTCGTGCTGTATGCGGCCGAGTTGCCCATTTCCATGCCCTCGTAAATGCGCAGGTCCGGCGCGGACACGCCGTAGATGGAGAGGAAATTGATGATCGAGCCATGACCGGATTGGCGCAGCAGATCCGCGCAACGCTGCACGAGAAGAAAGGGCGCCGTGAGATTCACCGCGCAGGCACGTTGGAACAGGTCGCCGGACTGCTGGCCGAAGGCGCCGGCCCATTCCACGCCACTGGCACCGGCCATGGCGGCGGCATTGACGAGGATGTCGAGTTTTTGGAAGCGCTCCTCCACCGCGTCGCAAGCGGCGTTCACTTCAGGCGCATGCTCAAGATTCACGACCAATGGCCAGGTCTCGACGCCGTGACGCTCGGCGAGCGAGCGGGCGACTTCCTCACAGCGCTCGCGCTGCATATCGAGCACGATGATCGTGGCTCCCAATTCCGCAAGCGTCTCACACACGATGGGACCAAGCTGGCCAGCCCCGCCGGTGACGAGGGCCACGCGACCGCGCAAATTCATGAGTTCAGCGACGGATTTCATTTCGAGTGGGCTCCACTTTGACCGGCTTGGGTGCGGCGTTGGAGAAGAAACTCCGCCATCGCCAGGTCGTCTTCGGTATCGATGTCAATCGACCGGGAGGCCGGGACTTCGACGGCTTTGATCCGACCCGCAAAGAAATTGGGTGAGCTCAGAATGTAGTCGAGACCCGCCACGTCGGCGACGGTGGTGACATCGAAAATCGGCGGGACATCCTGGCGGCGGGTCGGTCCGCCCGCTTGCGCCATGACCATGTGCGCGTAGCCGTCGGGAGCGATGCGCACCATGTTGAAGTAAGGATTGCGCTGGGCTTCGCGCACGGTGATCACTGCGTCGGTGGTAACTGGATCGAAGGCACGAATCGCCGCGTCCACATCCTCCGCAATACGCAGGGGAGAAGTGGTCGGCACACTGACGAGGGCACCGATCTCCGCGCCACCGGGTTCGGCGCGCAGGAATTGCACGGCGTGTTTCCAAGCCATCCATTCCGACGCCTGGTCGGTGGCCAATTCCGCCGGGCGCATAAACGGGATTTCGGCGCCGAATTGGCGCGCCACCTCGGCGATCTCCGCGTCATCGGTGGAAACGATCACCCGGTCGACCAAGGTCGCGGCCTGCGCCGCTTCGATCGCGCGGCCGATCAAGGGCTTGCCTCCGAGCAGCCGGATATTTTTTCGCGGAACTCCCTTGGAGCCGCCACGGGCGAAAATGCAGGCGACAACCTTCATGAATCGAACGGGCAAACGGGCTCTTCGCACCGCGAGACCGAGGAGGCTCGCGCGGCGTCGCAAACGGCGACGGCCCACAGCGCGTCGTCGAGAGTAGCGAGATGGGGATCATCCATGGCACCGAGAAACGCAAGATCCTGGGCGAGGACCATTTCATCGCGCGCCTGGGTGGAGATGAATTCCTCGGATTCCGTCGGAGTCGCGAGGGCCACGCGGCTGCGTATCCCATCCCACTCGAGCGTGCCGAGTTCGCCACGGGCGATCATGCGCCGGCAGGGCGGACGGCTGATGTAATCCAGCCGGAGCGACACGGAAACACCACTAGGGGTGATCCAGAAAAGATCCGCTGCTTCCTCGGCGGCGATTTCCAATCGACCGAGGTTGCTCAGCGTCGCCTGCACTTTCGCGGGCCAGCCGAAAATCCAGCCTGCGTAATCGATCTCGTGAATGACATCGCGGAGGACACCGCCTTCATCTGCCCGGGCGGAATAGGATTCGCGGTAGGGACGGTTCGGCCGCCAATCCGGCAAGTACGACTGGGCCTCGATGCGCACGGAATGCACCGCGCCGATCCGGGGCAGCCACGAGCGAAACTGGCGCAGTGATTCAGAAAAACGCAGCGTGCAGCCAACAAAAACGCGGTTCCGGCCGGCGTTGGCCGCGACCCGGATGCGCCGCGCTTCGGCGAGGGTAGAGGTCAGCGGCTTTTCCACGAGCGCATCCATGCCGCATTGCAAGGTGGCGAGAGTATCTGCCTCGTGAAGTCGCGTGTCGCTGGCCACGATAGCACGCGTCGCACCGTCGCGAGCGGCGTCGGCGAGTGAATCGGAGACGATGAACCCGAGGCCGCGCAGCTCGGCGCCGCGCTCGGCCCGCTTGGGCACGGCGGCCACGGCCTGTCCATCGTTCCGGAGGACGGAAAGATGACGGAAGCCGATGCTACCGGTGCCGATGACGACGGATTTCAAATTCGGAGTGGTCAAACCTAGACGCTGCCGGGCACCTCACCGCGCAGATAGCTGTCGTAATACGCTTCGATCTCCGCTTCGCGTTTTGGCTCGGGCTCGTGGATGAGCCGATCGTAACCGGTCGGCACAGAGGTCAACGCTTCAAAATCCACATCCTCGTAAAACGAGAGCGGCAGCGGGTTGGCGCCGGAGCTGTGCTGGTCGCCATGGTAGAAGTAGTTCATGTAGACGTACTCCGCGAAGTCATCCGGCTTCGGGGTAATCGTCAGGCGGTCCGCACGGGCGATGAGGTCGGTATATTCCTCCACCGTTTTCGGGTGATGGTTGAAGTCGTAGGCGATGTGCCGGTTGTCGCCGGCATTGACCACCGGAATCCCCATTCGAGCGAACTCGTGCCCGGCGGTGCCATACATGGTGAACATGGCGTTGATCCCCTCCTTGACGATCTGGCGGTTGGAAGTACTGGGCGGGAGGAAGGTGATCTTCGGGAAACGCTCCTGCAGTTTCTGGAACGTCGCGAGATTGTTGACGTTCAGCATCGACCGGGCGGGATCCCAGGAGGCGGGATGCGGCTTCACGTACCACTCGAACGGTGTCTCGGAGGCGCGCTCGAAGAGGAAGCAGGCCCACTCATAGAAGTCGGGAAAGAGCATCCAACGAAAGCCGTGCGGAGCATCGAAGAAATCGTGCATGAGCACTAGGATGCGCGGCTTGCCGGTGTCGGCGAAAAGTTTCCCACTCGACTCGCCGAAGGCGGTGTTCGAGCCGAGAGTGAAGCGATCCGGTTCGCCGGCCAGCTTCTTTTCGAGGTGCAACCGGCCCTTCTCGCGGCAGCGAATCTGTTCCTCCTCCGGCATGCTGCGAAACAGCTCGCGGTATTCCGGGTACGGCCAGTGGAGCCGGGAGTTCTGCTCCTCCGCCCCGGGTTCGCGATGCAGGCGATAGAGAAAAAAGTCCGGGCCGAAGCTGACGAGATGCACCGGCACCCCTGCACGCACCATGACGCGTGTGATCACTCCGCACTCATGATAGCTATAATCGTCGGTGATAAAGCCGGCGACTTTCTTTGCCTTGATATAGTTGGCCGTGGCGACGAAGACCATCAGCGCCTTGAGGATGATCTCGCGCAGTCGCGGGTCGGTGAGAATCACCGTCGGCTCCACGTGGTAGCGCAGATAACTATCGTAGACGAGATCGCCGATCTTCAGGCCTTCGTAGTGCAGGTCCACGAGGTCCCACTTTGTCTTCAGGCTGGCAAACATCTCGTCGGCCTGCTTCTCGAGTTGCGGGCGGACATCGCCGATGAAGGAAGCATCGAGCCCCACGCGCGCTCCGCCCGCGGCGTAGACCTCCTGGACCAACTTGCTGCACCGGGTGGTGATTTTGAAGGTCTCGATGCTCGAGCCCGTGCGGCGGGCCAGATACTGCGCGAAGTGCAGATTGCAGTAGGTGGCGATCTTGTGCGGGAACAGCCCAAGCAAGACGACGGAATCGTTCTTCGCCACCGGCTTCTGCGGCCATTTGCGCCGGCAGAATTTCATGAACCGGCGGGCGGATAATTCGCCTTCCGAAGTATGCAGCTTTTTCTTCAGCCAGGCACGGCCGCGGGACAGGAATTGCGAAGCGTTTTCCAATGCTCCGGCAGGTAGCGTCGGAGAGTTATCCTGGGCAGTCTTCATTTCGTGGGGAGCAGCCATTTAGATCGCGAGGCGGGCGCACCGACGGTGGATTTCGAGCGCCTCTTCGCGGATGTCCTTGGAGACGCCTTCCGGGACGATGTTGCGCGGGCTGCGCTCGCGGATCTGGCCGATGATTTCCGCGGTCTTCACCCCAAACTCGAGGCCGAGACGTTCGGCGAGCAGCGTGGTGATTTCCGTCGGACGTTCCATGAGGGATTCGTAATTGATGATGAGGGCATTCGGCAGCGCGAGTAGGGCCTCGTACTCGCAACGATAGAAGTCGTAGCAGCGATCGAAGCGCGACAACTTCAGCCAGCGCTCCACGGCGCTATCGGGAAGCTCCACGGGCACCAGTTCGCCATCCACCTCGCGCAGCATACGGCTGTCGCGATGGTTCAAAGTGCCAGCGTACCAGCCTTTGCGATCCATCGAAATGGCCACCGGGTCCGGCTGGCGCAACATCACGACCACGCGGGTGTCGGGATACAATTTCTGCAGGAGCGGGATGCGCGAGATGATATTGGGCAGCTTGTAAGCGATCGTGCCGTTCAGGCCCGCGTCGAACATCTCGGCGAAACGACCCGATTTTTCAAAGCGCCCGAAGACCTCTGCGAAAGGCTTGGCCTTCAAGATCGATGAATCGTCGTGCGGATTGAGATTCATGAACCGGCCGGCAAGGCCGTTGAGCATGAGTTCCTCGAAAGCGTACGACTCGTAGAGGAGCTTCGCCGCTTCGTCCGGCAGGCGGTCGAGCAGCAGGAAGAGCATGAAGAGCGTCGCAGGCTCGAAGCCGTACTCCACCCCGCGCATGGAATGGAGCAAGGTGCCGACCAGGGTCGTGCCGGTGCGCACGGTGCCAGTCAAGCAGACGGCACGACCGACCATTTCGCGTGCGCGAGGGTCGGTGAGCGGCATCGAGGAAGTAGGCGAAGTCATAGAGCGAATGCGGCCGCGAGGAGCGGCGCCTCAACGGGGTCAGTTCGACGCGCGATGGCGAAGTCGGATCCCGGAACATTTCCGGGCCATTGAAATCAGGCCGGGATATGAGAGACGACCATCTTCTGCGGATTCTCGAGTGGAGTCGTGACCTTGACGAATTCATCAATGTCCGCCGCCTTGTAGAAGGGGAAGATGCCAACCACGCGTTTTTCTCCCTCATGCACGCGGCTGCCCATGTGATAGCATCGGTGGGTGCTGACGAGGAAGACCGTCATCTTCGGCCCGAAAATGGGTTGAACGTCCTTGGCCAGTTCGGATTGTTCGATCTGCTCGTCCTCGATGCGGCCGGGGAAGAAGGTGTTCTTCACCTTGCGCGAAGCCTCGACGGGCAGGATCGTGAGCGGCCCCTGCGCCACCGTAGGCACATCCGTAAAATAGACCCACGCCGAGACGGCCTCATCGCCGCCGGTGGTGTAGTCGAGATGCCACTGTTGCGACGCGCGCAGGGCTTTCTTTTCGATCTTCACGTGCCGCGATTCCTGGATGCCCATGGGGTTGAGGAAGGGCACGGAGCCGAAGTGAGCGCTCACCGCCTTGATGATGCTTTCCTGCAAGACGAAGCGCAGGAGGATGTGATCGGTTTTGTAATCGGCATCATCCATGAGCGAGAAGAAAAACGGATGAGACGGGGAGGCCGTGGCCACTTCGCTGCGCTTGGTGAGCGTCTCGTCGTAAAAACTCTTCAGCTCGGCGAGTAATTGCGGGTCGACCTCCTCGGTGAAGTAGGCGAAGCCGTTCTTCCTGAGTTCCTTGACCCGCGCGGCGATCGATGGCTTCAGGTCCTTGGTATATTCCTGGGCGGCTTTGCGGCGGATCATCACGTCGCCCAAGTTCTTCACCTTGTAAGCGATCTTGCGGACGTGGCGCATGGGGCCGCCGTACCCATTGATATCGTTGACCAGCATCTGCATGCGATAGTGCGCCTTTCCGAGGGGATAGCCCATACGGCGATGCAGGTCCTTGGCAAGTTGAACAGGGGTCATAGTCATCAGGTGGTTGGGTGGGCGGTGATATAGGGGCTCAAATTGACAATTTTTCAACTGGATCGGTCTTCCCGAGGATCGGCGTGACTGGGTCCGGAGTCGCATCGGTTTCCAAGCGCCACTGGCCCTCCACGAGACAAGATCCATCATGGATGGAGGGAACGCGGCCAGTCCCATAGAAGTCTCCGCCGTCGACGTGCAAATCGACGGCCGCCTCGAGCTGGTCGAGCAGGATCGAGCGATGCGCTTGCGTGCGGATGAGGTAATCGAGGCGATACGAGCCGGCGGGCAATGGCAGCCTTTTCAGCCGGCAGACCAAGGCCCCGCGAGAAGGCAACCCGGAGCCGAAGCTATCGTCGGTATAAAGGTTGCCGTGCCGGAACAAGGGGATGTCGAATTGATTTTTGATGTCGATATACACCTTCAACTCGGGCCACGACTGGCCGGTATGGTTTTCAAAATGGAGGAAGATATCGACGTCCTGTCCGGTGGCGACGGTGGTGATGCGTTCCCCATCGGGCTTGCGCATCTCGATCGCTACCACCCGCAGGTCTCCGCTTCCCTTCCGGCCCTTGCGGTCCCGAAGGTCACCGGTGAAGTGCCCGAAGCTGTCCGCATAATGGCCCAAGGCTTCCGTTTGTGTCCCTTGGAAGACCACATGCCCGCCATCCAGCACCACCCCGCGCGTGCAGAGGTTTTCCACGGCAGCAGCCTGGTGACTGACGAACAGAATCGTGCGACCTTCGCGCGCCACTTCACTGACTTTCCCGAGACATTTCTTTTGGAACGCCGCATCGCCGACCGCGAGCACCTCGTCGATGATGAGGATCTCCGGTTCAATATGTGCGGCCACGGCAAAGGCCAGGCGGACCATCATGCCGCTGGAATAACGCTTCACCGGTGTGTCGATGAATTTCTCCACGCCCGAGAAGTCCACGATCTCGTCGAACTTCCGGTCAACCTCGGTCTTGCTCATCCCCAGGATCGCCGCGTTCATGTAGACATTGTCCCGGCCGGTCAGTTCCGCGTGAAATCCGGTGCCGACTTCGAGCAGGCTGGCAATGCGACCCTTGATCAAAGCGCGCCCTTCGGTCGGCGCGGTAATTTTCGAGAGGATCTTGAGGACGGTGGATTTGCCGGAGCCATTTCGCCCGATGATGCCCACGACATCGCCGTCGCGGATTTCCAGATCCACGTTTTTCAGCGCCCAGATTTCACCGGACTCCGTGGCGTGCGCGGTTTTCACGGGATCTCCCACCGTCGCGAAGGGATCCGGCTTACCGCGCGCGCGGGCCCAAAAGCGCTGCAGGTCCTCATAGAGCATGCGGCGGTTGATGTCGCCGAGCCGGTAACGCTTCCCCAGATTCTCCAGTTTGATGACAACAGACATGTGACTAGACGGTATCCATGAAGGTTTTCTCCGCGCGGGTGAACATGACGAGCCCCACAAAGAGCAGGACCGCAGTGACTCCCGCACTGATGGCCAGTTGCCAGATCTCGACCATGCCGCCGCCCAGAAACGAGAAGCGCAGGGCTTCGATGATCGGCACCATCGGATTGAGAATGAAGATCCACCGGTATTCCGGGGAGATCGTCGAAAGCGGATAGACGACGCAACTGGCGTACATCCAGAGCTGCGTGCCAAAGGAAATCATGTAGGCGAAATCGCGGAAGCGGGTCGTGAGGGCGCAGACGATGCAGCCGATGCCGAGGCCGAGAGCCGCCATCTGGACGAGGAGGATCGGGAGGATGATCACGCGCCAGTTGGGATGCACATCCGCCCCTTGCCACCAGTAGAAGCCAAAGAGCACCAGAAAAACGCCGAACTGGATGGCGAAGGTCAACAGGTTGTTGAGGATCGTGGCGAGCGGCAGAATGAGTCGCGGGAAGTAAACCTTGCCGAAGATGCCGGTATTGCCCGAAAACGTGAGTGCCGATTTACTGAGGCAGGTGCCGAAGTAGTTCCACGCCGTGACGCCCAGCATGAAGAACAGAAAGGTCGGCTGGCCGTTGGTGGAAATCCGCCCGATGCGGCCGAAGACCACGGTGAAGATGAGCGTGGTCATGACCGGTGGGATCACAAACCAGAGCGGGCCGAGCACTGTCTGCTTGTAGCTCGCCACGAAATCGCGGCGGAAGAAGCGCAGGATCAGGTCGCGATAGCGCCACAGTTCGCCGAGCCGGAAATCCAGCCAGCCCCGATCGGGCAAGAGGACTTCCGTCCATTCACTGACGTTTTCTTTTACAGGAGTGTCCATTTTACGCGTTCAGTTTTCGGGGGACGAAGCCGGGCGATCACGCCGGGGCGCGTTGCCGATCAAGTTTGACTGACCGTCTTCCGCGACGGTCCTAAATACCGAGAACCAGCTTCTCTACTTCGGAAAGCTGCCCGGTACCATTGATCCCATTGATGCCATTGTCGCAGGGAAAGAGACTATTGCGGGTGAGGAAGGTCGCCACATAGGTCACGCGCCGATGCCCGGTCGCGAGCCTGCTGCCGCAATGGTAGCACGCCCGGGTGTCGATATAAAAGGCGCTGCCGCGCTTGCCGAAAATCTGTTTCACTTCGCCAGGCTCGAGGCACTCGGCGATCGTCTCGTCCTTCACCCGACCAGGAAAGAACGTGTTCTTGATCTTGGCCGAGGGGCCGGGCTCCACGTAGGTCAGGGGCCCGTCCTCCGGGGTGTTGACGTCCGTCAGATAGACCCAGAGCTTGATGGTGCGGTGGTCGGCGTAATCGCGGTGCCAAAGCTGGGAGGTTTCGTAGGCTGGCTTGCCGGTGCTGAACGAGACGGAGATGTCGACATCCGCGAGGTATGGCACCTGGCCGAAGTAGGCTGCCGCCAGCTTTAAAACCGGCTCCTGCAACGCAAACCGCACGAGAATACCATCGATTGTTTTGTCCTCTGGCGTCGTCAGATTTGCCCAATAGGCGATCATCCGGCTTTGCAGGTCGGGGTTCTGGGCGAGCTTGCCTTGGCAATACGTGTCGAGTTCGGCCAAAAGCGCGGGGTCCAATTCCGTCAGGGCGTCGGCGTAACCCTTCTCATTGAGGGTATCCAATTTGGATTGGAGTTCCGTCGGGAAGCTGCGCGTGACCGCACTGGCCCGGGTCACCCGGCGCAGAGTATCGATCGGCCGGCTCAGGTTGAGAAAACCTTTGCGCAGGTAGCGGAAAGGGCTGCCCGGGGCGGTAATGTTGCGGCGCAGGCCACGCGCTTTCTTCAGGAGTTCGTTTGGATTCATAGACTTAAGACATAACGGGTATGCCGGGTTGGTCTAATCAGTGGTTGTACTTACTCCCCTATCCTAATGCGCCTGTTTACCGCAACCCCATTTAACGATCCGGCCAAGCTGCCGCCCTTGGTCGTTCGCGGGATTTTTTGTCCCACGAGACTTTCGATCTGCTTCTTTTTGGAAGCGGGTTTTCACTTTTTTTTCTGGCAGCAAGCAGCGACACTGCGCCGGGCTCACCGCGGCCAAATCAAATCAACAGCGGAGCTTCTTTGAAGATCGCCGTGAGGGGAAGGTTCACTTCCGTAGCACCGCCTAATACTTCGAGAAGGATTTTGACCCGCTCGCGGGCTGGGAGCAGGTGCTTGACCACGCCGGTCTGCCCGCGGAAGGGTCCTTCGACGATCTCCACGTCGTCGCCTTCCACGATGCTGAACGACACCGTCTTCAACTCGCTGTCCTGCATGTAAGCCCGCAGATCGTCCAGGGCGCGGTCCGGTATCGCCGGCACATCGTCGCCAAAGCGCACGATGCCGCTCACCCCCTGGCAGGAGCGGACGCGGGCGTGCCAGCGCGTCATGGCAAAGCGGGCAAACAGATAATTCGGAAAGAGGGCTTCTGTGAACCAAACCAGGCCACGCCGGGTCGAACGCTGGATCTTCACCCGGGGACAGAACACTTCGATCTCCTCGTATTGCCGCAGATGCGCCGCGGCGATATGCTCGTGCTTGGGCTGCGAGCGGAGGCAGTACCATCTTTCCTCCAAGGACGAAGATTCCACCGTGATGGGAGATTCCGAACGCATCAGACGACGAGGAACTTCAGCAGCCACGGCAGCATGGCCTGACCTTTTTCATGCCAGTGGCGCAGGCGCGCCAGCCGGTTCGCGGCAATTTCCCGTTCTTCGGGAGAGAATTTCGTGACCAGTTGTTCCATCCGATCCAGGCGGCGGACGCCGCTGTCGAGATGGGGCTGCAATTCGCCCTTGATGAAATTGGTGGCGAAACGGCTCAAGTCCATTTCGGCTACGTAGTGATCGCGGCGATCCGCCGGGGCGTAGACGGTTTTGACGGCGCCAAAGGAACGGAGGAGCTTCAAGCCTTGGCTGGCCGATCCTTTGCTCATGTTGAGCCGATCCATGAGCGTTTCCATGGGCAAGGCCACGGGAGAAACGAACAGGAGCCCGTAGAGTTCGCCGACAGATTTGGGCATTCCCAAGAGCCGGATCAGGCCGATGAACAGGTCAATCGCCTCGATTTCCAGTTCAGAAAGCGCTGGCGCACCTGCACTTGCAGGGGCATGGACCGGCGAATCGAGTTCGGTTTCAGCAGGCATGAGCGGGGATGGAAACCAATTTCGATCAAACTGTCCAGAAAAAAATGAACAAACCATCCGGCCTGTCTGCCGATCCGGCGACACAAACTCGCTGGGTTGATGAAGATCAGACGATCAGGCCTTTTCGCGCCAACCAAATTCTATTGAGGGGGTACCCCGATGTCGCTATTCGTGAACTCCCTTACGGGAGCTTTCACAGGGATCTCTCGCAAAAGGCATAAACCATGGCCAAGCCCACCGTTCATATTGTTCACCACATCGATACCGAAGGACCGATGTGTGAACCCTTGGATGAATTGTTCGAGAGAATCGGGAGCATCCTCGGGCATCCCCTGAACCTAGAGCCGAACAAGGAGAACCTGAAGAAGCTGCAATCACCGGGCTTCGTCTTCGTGGATGCCAAGACGGATGCCCTGCTGAAAAGGATCGTCGATCCTCAGTTGTTGAATTTCAAAAAGGACCGGGAGGAGGTGGAGGAAATGCTCGACCGGATTATGACCCCGGAATACCGGAGTCGGTTCCAGGACAGCTTCGGCCAGGGTTGGGTCTACAACTGGCATGTGCTCGACCATGTAGGTTTTGAAGCCAATCCGCGCTCCCGAATCCTGGGGTATGGCGCGATCTTCGATATCTACCAGAAACGGCTAACCGACCGGGATTCGCTGCAATGGCACTTTCACCCGGTTCATTTCGATCGAGCCGCCCATATCAGCGCGATTTCCTACCTGAACTGCGCTTATGAACTGCAGCAGGTGATGTGCAGGCGGTTGATCGACCACCACTGGTTCCCGGTGGTGAGCCGGGCCGGCTTTCATACCGTCCGGCCCGATAGCAATTGGTGGCTGGAACAATGGCTGCCCTTCGACGCCAGCAATCAAGCGATGGCGGGCGACAACACCAACTTCAAAGACAACATCGATGGCCGCTTTGGGGATTGGAGAGGTGCCCCGGACGACTGGAGCCTCTACCATCCGGATTGGAAGGACTGGCGTAAGAAAGGCACCATGAACCGCACCATCTCACGGTGCCTGAACATGAACACGCGCCTCCGGAACATCGACAGCCATGAACTGACGCGCGCGTTTCACCTGGCGGAAACGACCGGGAGGGATGTGTACGTCGGGATCACCAACCACGACTTCCGGGAGATGTCGGTGGAGATCGAAGATTTCTACGCAATGCTGCAAGCCGTTGCCGCCCAGAAGCAGAATGTCGATTTTGCTTTCTCGAAAACGGTGGACGCTTTCCGGAAATGCTGCGGCTTCGCCGAGGGCGAAATCCAGAAGAACAAAATCGAGTTCAGCCTGCACTTAACGGACAATGCCCTGAAAGTGCAGCTCACCAACGGCGCGCTCTTCGGTCCCCAGCCTTTCATCGCCCTTCTGACCAACGATGGAAGATATCTCACCGATAATTTCAACTTCGGCGAAATCGGCAGTAATGCGTTTTACTATACTTTCGATCATCTCACGGTGCCGCTCGAAAATGTGAAAACCATTGCGGTCGCTTCCAATGACCGGTACGGCAATACCTGCATCCAGCGGATCGATTTCTAATGCCCCGCCCGGCGGGCCGTGGGTCGGAACGCGTATTCGCCTCTTGCCCATCCTGCCCCACCTCCATTTAATGCCGCCCTTTCCTGCGTGCTGATGATCTCGGTCACCGTCCCAGTTTACAACGAAGCCGAAGCGCTCCCCATCCTCGCCGAACGTGTCACCACGGTCCTGGGCCAGATCGGCCAGCCTTGGGAACTCATTTTCATCAATGACGGCAGCCTGGACGGCAGCGAAGAAGTCCTCGACGGTCTCGCCGAAAAGAACCCCGCGATCAAGGTCGTCCACTTTCGTCGCAATTACGGCCAGACCGCCGCCATGATGGCCGGCTTCGACTTCGCACAGGGCGACGTCATCATCCCCATGGATGGCGACCTGCAAAATGACCCCAGCGACATCCCTCGCATGCTCGCCAAGCTCGACGAAGGCTTCGACGTCTGCTCCGGCTGGCGCAAGGACCGTCAGGACAACGCCCTCCAGCGCAATATCCCGAGCATCATGGCGAACCGCCTCATTTCGTTCGTCTCCGGGGTCGAGTTGCACGACTTCGGCTGCTCGCTCAAGGCCTACCGTGCCGACGTCATCAAATCCGTCCGCCTCTACGGCGAGATGCACCGCTTTCTACCCATCTACGCTTATTGGCACGGCGCGAAGATCACGGAAGTCACGGTGAATCACTTCGCGCGCACCACCGGCCACTCCAAGTACGGCCTGGAGCGCGTGCTCAAGGTGCTGGCCGATCTGCTCGTCGTGAAGTTCCTCGATAGCTACGCCGAGAAGCCCATGTACGTCTTCGGCGCCGTCGGGCTGCTCTCGTTTTTCGTCAGCTTCATGGCCGGCGGTTCCGCGGTCTACCTCAAGCTCTTCGCGCACAAGTCCTTCATCGAGACTCCCCTGCCCCTCCTCTGCGTCATGAGCGCCCTCACCGGCATCATGTGCTTTCTCATGGGTCTCCTCGCCGAGATGATCATGCGCACCTTCTACGAGAGTCAGGGCAAGAACGTCTACTCTGTGCGGTCGATGCGCAATATCGAACCCGCCGCAGTCAAGCCCGAACGAGTGGCCGCTGCCTACTAGGAGGTCGCCCTTTTGGGCGTGCGGGCCAAATTTTCCGCAATGGAGCCAATGGAACCAACGGAGCGATGCACTTTTTGCGGCGTGTCATGGCATACTTCCCCGCATGAACATCGACGATTCCCATGACGCCCGCCACCGCAGGGTCGCCCACTTCCCGGCGGCCATTCGCCAGGAACTTAATGAATGTCCTCGCCGAGAGTGGCGAAGAAAAAGGAGCCGATTTAAGGTGCCTTAAGCCCAGTTAAGGCGATTTAAGGTGCGAGATTTTTAAAATGGCAGCCGTGACCGCCAATCCGACTGGTACCAGCGAGCGGTCAAGACGGATCGAGACGCAGGCGCGGGACCAGGCTCTCGAGCATCAAGGCCAGGCAGGCTTCGATGCTCAGTTCGCCCGTGCGGACCCGGATTTCCGGATTCTCCGGCGCCTCGTACGGGGCATCGATCCCGGTAAAGTCACGGATTTCCCCGGCGCGGGCCCGCCGGTAGAGGTCTTTCCGGTCGCGCTGCTCGCAAACATTCAACGGTGCATCCACGAAAATTTCCACGAATTCGCAGCCCCCGGCGCGGGCCACTTCGCGAGCCACCTGCCGGTCCTGTCGATACGGCGAAATCAAGGCGATGATCGCCACGTGACCGGCGCTCGCCAGCAGGCAACCCACCTCGGAAGCACGCCGGATGTTTTCCGTCCGGTCCTCATGCGAAAAACCGAGATTCGAGTTCAGCCCGTGCCGCAAATTATCCCCGTCCAACACGAAAGCATGCAAGCCGCTGGCAAAGAGCTCACGCTCCAGCCCCCGCGAAAGCGTCGATTTTCCCGAGCCCGAAAGGCCGGTCAGCCACACGACGCAGCCCTTGTGGCCCATGCGGGCCCACCGTTGTTGCTGCGTGACCTGGCCTTCCGACCAGAAGATGTTTTCGTGTGTCATGGGAAAAAAGCGGCCTGATTTGCGTCATCCTGCGCCGCTTTGGCAAGAAACAATCCCCGCCGGCAACCCGCCGCAAATGTCACCCTTTACTTCCCGATTCTGATTCCCAGATACTCATTTCGAATGCCCGCCGCTTTGCTTCCAACCCGCCGCATTTTCGCTCGCCCGATGCCATGTGCGGCATAGCCGGCTTCGTCGGCGTTGGCGACCGCGCCGTGCTCCAGCGGATGACCGACGCCATTCGCTATCGCGGCCCCGACGCCGAAGGCCACTGGACGGAAGAGAGCAACGGTGTTTACCTCGGCCACCGCCGACTCGCCATCGTCGATCTCAGCGGCGGCGCGCAGCCGATGTGGACCACCGACGGCAGCGTTGGTGTCATCTTCAATGGCGAGATCTACAACCACGCCGAGCTACGAACCGCGCTCAAGGCCGCCGGATGCCAGTTCGTCACCGACCATAGCGACACCGAAGTCCTGCTCCACGGCTACCGCCAGTGGGGCGACGCCTTCGTCGAGCGACTCAATGGCATGTGGGCCTTCGTCATTTACGATCGCGAAAAGAAACGCCTCTTCGGCTCGCGCGATCGCTTCGGCAAAAAGCCTCTCTACTATTTTCACGAAGGCAACAGCTTCGCCTGGGCCAGCGAACTCCCCGCCCTGCTCGCGCATCCGCAGTGCCCGCGCGACCTCTCCGCGCTCTCGCTCAAGAAATACTTCGCCTACGCCTACATCCCCGCCCCGCGCAGCATCTACGAGCGCGTGTGGAAACTCCCCGGCGGCCATTCCTTTTCCTACGACCTGCGCAGCGGGGAATTGAAGACGTGGCGGTATTGGGAGTTTGTTTTGGAGAATCAGGAAAGCAGGAAAGCAGGAAAAGAATCGTCTGATTTCCTGCTTTCCTCATCTTCTGATTCGTCTCTCGATGCGTTGTGCGAAGAGATCCGCGACACGTTGGAGCGTGCGGTCAAACGCCGCCTCATGTCCGACGTCCCACTCGGCGTCTTCCTCAGTGGCGGCATCGATAGCTCCGCCATCGCCGCGCTCGCCGCGAAGCACGTCCCCGCAGGACAGCTCAACACTTTCGCCATCGGCTTCAACGAACCCAGCTTCGACGAAAGCGCACACGCCCGTTTCGTCGCCGAGCGCCTTGGCACCAAGCACCGCGAAGAAATCCTCGATCTCGATAAATCCGTCGCCCTGCTCCCCGACATCATCGCGAAACTCGACGAACCCCTCGGCGACGGCTCGCTGCTTCCCACCTACCTGCTCTCCCGCTTCACCCGCCAGCACGTCACCGTCGCGCTCGGCGGCGACGGCGGCGATGAACTCTTCGCCGGCTACGATCCCTTCCGCGCCCTGCAAAAAGCCGAACTCTATTCCAAGCTCGTCCCGCATCCCGTCCACGAGGCCATCCGTCTCGTCGCCGCGCGCCTCCCGGTCTCGCATCAAAACATGAGCCTGGATTTCAAGATCAAGCGCACGTTGATGGGCCTGAGCTATCCGGCACCGCTCTGGAATGCGGTGTGGATGAGCGCCCTCGAGCCACGCGAGCTCGCGCAGCTCTTTCGCGAACCGACCGACGAGGAAGAAGTCTATAGCGAAGCCATCGAGGCTTGGGACCGCTGCGCGCAACCCAATATCGTCGACCGCGCCCTGCAATTCTGGACCAACCTGTATCTCCAGGATGGCATCATGGCCAAGGTCGACCGCGCCAGCATGATGAACTCCCTCGAGGCTCGCTCCCCGTTCCTCGACATTGAATTCGTCGAACTCGCCCGCCGTATCCCCTGGCAACTCAAGCTCCGCGATGGCCAGACCAAATGGATCTTGAAAAAAGCCCTTGCCGGCCTGGTCCCGCCCGAGATCATTGAGCGCCCCAAGAAAGGTTTCGGCATGCCCATCGGCCGCTGGCTGCGCGAAGGCCGTTTCGAGTTCGACCACGCCCGCACTTTCCCTCACCTCGACGTCGCTTTCGCCGAGCGCAAGCACGCCGCCCACATGTCCGGCCAGAGCGACGAGCGCCTCTTCCTCTGGAGCTACTGGCTCCTTTCGCAATGGATGAAGAAGTGAGGCTGCGGAAATACACGAAAAGACAGGGATGAAATCGGCAAGGGCCGCCACTGCGGAATCGCCATCCCTCTCGATCGAAAGAATTCTACCCTCCTCGTTCAACCCTCTTTTTGAACGAGGAAAATAAATAAGAGAAGCAAGAGCAGGCAAGTCAAAAGACGCGTACGCAAAGTTAACTCTCTTTCTCGACCCCGACCCAGCAAGGACCCAGAGAATGGGATCGCCTTTTTTGCGATCCGGTCGCTAAGCCTTCCGCACCCCAGCATCACTGCGTTAGTTTCATCCTTCATCCTTCTTCCTTCTCTTCATGCGCATCCTCGTCCTCTGCTACGAATACCCGCCCCTCGGCGGCGGTGGCGGGCGCGTCGCGCAAAGCATCGCCGTACAAATGGCCGCGCGCGGCCACGAAGTCCGCGTGCAGACCGCCGCTCTCGGCTGGCACTCCACCATCGAGCAAGACCACGGCGTCGCCGTCCATCGGGCCGCCAGCGGACGCCGCGCCCCCGACACCTGCTCGGTTCCCGAGATGGGCCTCTACTGCGCCACCAGTTTCCTTCCCGCGCTACGCCACATTCGCGAGTGGAAGCCCGACGTCATCCACGCGCACTTCGCCGTCCCGACAGGCGCCCTCGCCTGCGCCGTGCATCGCCTCACCGGCGTCCCTTACGTCCTCACCGCCCATCTCGGCGATGTCCCCGGCGGAGTCCCCGACCAGACCGACACCCTCTTCAAGCTCATCGCTCCCATCGCCCGGCAGATCTGGAGTGACGCCGCCGCCGCCACCGCCGTGAGTACCTTCGTGCAAGAACTCGCGGTCACCGCCTACCATCGCCCCGTCGTGCGCATCCTCAACGGCATCGATCTCCACGACACCCCTCCCCCACCTGCCGCGATTCGCCACACGCGCCACCTCGTCTTTGTCGGTCGCTTCAATCCGCAGAAAAATCTCCCGCTGCTCATCAATGCGCTCGCCCGCCTCAGCGAAACGAACTGGCGCGCCACGATCGTCGGCGACGGCCCTGATCGCGCCACCGTCGAGGCGCTCATCGACCAGCATCAGTTGCGCGACCGCATCACCCTGCCCGGTTGGCAATCCGCCGCGCAGGTCGCGGCCATCCTCAATGATGCCGACATCCTCTGCATGCCCTCCGCCAGCGAAGGTATGCCCGTCGCCGCCGTCGAAGCGCTCAAGCACGGCCTCGCCATCGTCGCCAGTGATATCCCCGGCGTCCGCGATGTCGTCGAGCACGGCGTCAACGGCTACCGCCTGCGCCTCGACGATTCCTATGCCCACAAATTGAGCTGGCTCCTCGAGAGCGACGAAACCCTGCAGGCGATGAAACACGCGAGCTGGGAAAAAGCCCGCGCCTTCGACATCACCGCCATCGCCGACCAGTACGAACAAGTCCTGCGCGAGGCGGCGGCCAGCCATCCCGCCGCAAACCATCTACCTCACTCGTAGAACAGAAATCGCTCGGAAGGTGTGCAGTAAAACACCTTCAGCCGTTTGGGCACAAAGAAGAGGACAACCAATCGCCCTCGTTACAAATTTCTGCGCCTCCGCGTCTCCGCGGTTCAACAAATTTAGAACGAGACGCGCACGCCGCCCGAGACGTTGTTCGCCTCGTAGCGTTCGCGGCCGAGTTCGCCGTCGTAGTAGACGTAGGTCGAGACGCGTTCGTTCCAGATGACCGCGAATCCGGCGCCGAGCAGCAGGCTGTCGCGGCCGATGTTCGGTCCGTTCACCGAGAACAAATTGCCGCCGCCCCCTTGGAAGCTGGAATCGAGCTGGTAGGCGGTATCGCCGTACTCGTGCTGCCAGGAGGCGCGCACTTCGGGCCGGATAACCACGCCGCCGACCTTCCAATCGTAGGCGGCCTTCATGCCCAGCGCCGTGCGCACCGAGTCCTGATGCTGCGAGCGGAACGAAAGCGGAGCCAGAGAGCCGTGCTCGGTGAAATCGCCGATGCCCAGATAGGTGTACTGGAAGCTCGCCGTCGGGCCGACGGTGAAATTGCCCAGTTTCCAGTCGTAGCCCGTACCGAAGAGGACGTTCAATTCACCGCCATCGGTGTCCCCGCGGGCCGTTCCCTTGAGCCCAGCGCGGTGCGTGTCGTAGCTGTTGTAGCCGCCGCTGACTGCCGTATCGACGTAGAAGCCGCCGGTAAAGTAGGTCGCGTAGAGGCCCAGCTTGCCGCCATTGACGTTGACGCGGCCGCCATCGGTGAGATCGCTGCCTGTGCCGGCATAGCCCGCGCTGATACCCACGGCGAAATTGGGAGTCACTTTGTAATCCGCACCCACAGTGAAGCCGCCGGTGGTGATATCGTAGCCACGGGCATTGCCGTCGCCGCTCACGTTCACCCATTCACCGACACCGGTGATGAACACGCCGAGGCGATCGTCTGGTGGAACGACATTCTTCATTTCCTTGCTATCCTTGCCATCGTTGCCATTCGGACCGGCGACGCCACCGCTGTAGAGCGGGCCGCTGCCGGCGGCGGCAAACCCGGAGGCACTGAAGCCATGCGAACCGTAACGGATATCGTCCGTGCGACGCTGCAAGTTCGTCGTCTGCACTTTGGCCAGTGCTACGCCGATCGTATACATGGACGTGAGTTCCTCCGGCGCGATCCGGTCGAGATCGCCGGGCAGTTTCGAGAGCGGCTCGCTATCGAGGAAGTTGATGAGCTTGGGTTCCTTGTTGTGGAAGGCGACCTTGTCGAGCCCGCGGCCCACGGAACGCTGGTTGGGCGTGAGCCCGTCGAGATTGGCAAACGAGCCCTGTGCGCCCTCGATGGCAACGGAATTGGAATGATAAATCACTTTGGTGGCCACGATGGTGTTGCCTTGGTCGAGCCCATTGTAAACGTGAGAGAATTCCCCTTCGACTCCCTGGCCCGCCGTGAGGAAGGTAATCTTCTGCCCCACTTTGAGCCGCGCCCCACTGCCGACTTTCACGATGCGCAAGGTGCCGCCATCAAGCTTGGCATGGCCCTGCACGGCGAGCAGATCGTGTTGGCTGTCGCCCTTGCCGGCGACTTCGATCGTCAAGGTGCCGCCACTACCTTGGTAGTAGTTGCCCTTCACGGTGAGCGTGCCGGGTGAATCGCCGGGAGCCACGTTGCCGAGGTTGATCAGGTTGCCCCCGATCGTCCCGCGACCACCGAGGGTGCCGAGTGCGTTGACCAAAGTGGTGCGGCTCGCCGTCGAGCTGTCGACCTGAAGCAGGCCGCCATTGACCACCGTGTCACCGATAAAGCTGGCTTTGCCGGTCAGGAAAAGCGTGCCCGTTCCATTCTTGACGAGCCGGCCCGCGCCACCGGCGATGTCGTTAATGTATCCGCTGAAAGTGGTGTTGTGCGGACCGGTTACGGTCAACGACACTCCCGAATCGACGAACGACATATTCGAGGTGACCAGGATGTCTCCCTGCGCCGCGTCGAAGGTGACGTAGGGCATCAATGCGCCACCGGCATTGAAATTAAAACCTTCCAGTCGGATGCCACCGATCCCTGCCGCCTGATCGGCAAAGCTCAGAACCTGAAGGCTCCGCGAATTGTTCGTGACGGCAGTTCCGCCCGCGACGAAAAGGGCCACACCGGTCAGATTGAAGCTCGCCGCCGCGCTTCCGAAAGTAATCGAATTGAGCTCCGAACCGCCGGCATTATTATTGATGGAAGTTGTATTCGAAGCGTTGTTGAAGACGAGATCTGAGTCAAACGGATCACTGCCGGGAGTGAGGCCGGCGGTGGGGGTGCTCACCCAATCGGCCGCTGTTTCCCACAGGGCACCCGCTCCCGTCCAGGTCAGGGTATTGGCCTTGACCGGTGCCGGCATCGAAACCAGCAAGGTAAGAAGAGCGGCAGCGGAAGTACGGAGAATGGGGGGACGTTTGGCGGCTTTCATCACTTGGTGGGAGAATTGTTGCGGTAAGGGCAATCTTTCAACGTTGGTGCGTCAATTTATCAGGGATTTCGTCAGCTCACTCTTCGTGGAAGTACTCGAAAAAGATTTCACTTGTACTCTTCTGGAAACGAGAATAAGAAGTCGCTCAGTTTTGCGGAGTATGCTGGGGCAAGGGAGGGAGGCAAGCTTTTTGGAGGGGGATTTGTGAATTTTACGTGTCGATAAGATCCCCGCCTTCAACGGCATGACGCTATTGTCTTCACCGCATCCGGGAGGGGTCACGACTGGTGATACAGCAACTTTTGCGCGACATCCGCGACTTATTGTGCGTGGATCGAGATCGCCCGACGCATCTCCGAACGCTTCCCATGGGGTTCCCAGAGCCATCCCGACCGCCCAACGCCGATCTCCACGCCCCGACCGGTCGGGGGTCGGCTCCCGTCCCGGTGTGGCTGGGCAGTGTGCTGGCCTGGCTAGGGGTTTGCCTTTGCTTTGTGCTCCTTCAGCGGGAGACGGGGCTGCGTTCTTTCTTATGTCCGGCTCGAGGCGCCTGTGAGGCGGTCCTCAGCAGCCAGTACGCACAACTGCGGGGGATCCCCCTGGCCTGGCTGGGGGCGCTGTTCTATCTGGGGCTCCTCGCTCTTTGGCTGGCGGTGCTGGCCGTCAGTTCCTCCCGGATGCGGCTGCGGCTCCTCGATGCCATTCTCTGGCTGGTCGTCATCGGACTGACCTTTTCAGTGGGGCTGATGTACCTGCAAGTCGCGGTGATCCATGCGTTTTGCCCGTTGTGCACGCTGTCCGCAACAACGGTGGCGGCTTTGCTGGCCGTGGGAATGCGGGCTCGGCGGGCGGTGGCCAGCGGCCCGGCAGGCGCATCCCCGATGGCGGCTTGGACGATCGCCATCTTCGCGACCTTTCCCGTGCTGATCCTGGCTACGGAAAGCGTTGGGGAGAGAAATACGACAAGCCGCCTCTGGGCGGTCGATCTTTCCACCGCTCATCGCCTGGGCCCCGTGGTTGCGCCGGTGCAACTGGTGGTCTTCTCGGATTTTCAGTGTGGCTTTTGCCGGCAGTTGGCACCCGTCCTGAAGCAGCTTCACGGTGAGTTCCCGCAGGACGTATCCATCGTCTTTCGTCATTTTCCGCTGGAGGGGCATCCGCGCGCCTTCCCATCCGCTATCGCTGCGGAATGCGCGGCAGAGCAGGGTCACTTCTGGGAATATCACGATAAGCTTTTTGCAGAGGGCGGCAACTTGAGTGACGCCAAGCTGCTCGATCTGGCGTTGTCGCTGGGCCTGGATCAGCCGCGTTTCACAGCGTGCCTGCAGTCCGACCGGCCACGCAAGGTGGTGGAAGCGAATCGGCGCGACGCGCAACAGCTTGACCTGCCCGGAGCACCCGCGGTCTTCCTCAATGGCCGGCGTCTCGAAGGGCCGTTGACTTACGAGAACCTGGCCAGACGAATCAAGGAGGCGTTGCCCGCGCCGCCTCGCGACACTCCGGCGCGAAACTGATCGGGCCTGAGAATCTTACCAGCGCCGCACCACCATCAGTTTGGTTTCGGGGTGGTGGATGGAGTGGGAGTTCCGCCTCCTTTCGCCTTCTTTTCCTCCTCGATGTAATTCATGCCGGCCTGCGCCCCGAGCGCCGCTCCGTATTGCTTGCCCAGGCGAAACTGGGCTTCGGCCTCGGCGAACTTGCCCTCCATGACAAAATGAAACCCTACCGAAATGTGGGTCGCGCCCCCGCGAGGGTCGAGTTCCAGGGCCCGCGCGCAGAGGGGCTCGGATTCGGAAAAGCGTCCCAATTCATCCAGCGCCAATGCCACCGTGAGTACGGTGCGCACATCGCCCGGCGCATAGGCCAGCGCCGCCATGTAGCTTTCGGCGGCTTCGGTGAAGAGCTTTTCCTTCGTCTGTGGATCGGTCGCCAACTCGCCCATGGCCGATTTTGCCTCCCCAATGGCAAAGTGCAGATCGGGGTTGTGCGGATCTGCCGTCAGCCCGCGCCGGGCCAGCGCGATCATCTCCTCATCGGGTTCGGGGCTGACCGAGCGATGCGGGTCCGACAGGATGAGGCGCGTGCGCTGGGCATAATACTCCGCCGGCGCCTTCGGCAGGATCAACCCGAAGATCAGCAGGCCCAAGGCCGGCAGCGCGAGCCGCAGAAATGGGGGGTAGCCCCCGTCGCGTTCCGAATCCGCCGCCGCGTCTGGACCTTCGCCTGGGGTGGCGAGCAGCCCGAAAATCACCGCCGCCGTCAGCAAGTTGGCGGGCATATGAAGATTGTAGTCGAGCAGGCAATGGACGAGACAAGCCGCTGCTGCACTGAGCCCCCCGACGGTCAAGGCGAGGGAATTGCTCGCCATTCCTGTGCCCTGCGAAATCCGTCTGGTAAAGGAGTTCCAACCACAGCGCAGATGCGTCTCCAGAAAAATAACGGCCGCGATGATGCCGAGGATCCCGTATTCCGCGAGCACCTCGAAATAGTCGTTGTGAGCGTGGACCGGATCCGTTTGCAGTCCAGGACTGCGGAATTGGCGTCCATAATAAAGATAGGTGCCGCTGCCGGTGCCGACCACCGGTTGCAAGCGAAACTGCTTCCACGCGGCCTGCCACAACCGCATGCGGCTGGCATCGACCGTGAGAGTTTCCTCCGCGCGCGACTGAAGGAAAAAGCTCTTCGACACCACCTGCTTCAGCCCCCAGGCACCGCCTCCGATGAGCAGCATGCCGGCGAGAATCAAGCCAATGACACGGCCCGGGGCCAACTTGCCGACCAACGCCAAGCTCAAAGCGGCAAAAACCGTCAAACCGATCGTCGTGCTGATGTAGCCGCCGCGGCTCCCCGTAACGACGATCGTGAGGAGGCACATCCCACAAATATAAGCAGTGAGCATCTTGGCCCAAGAGGGCCAACGGCTCCAGAAAGTCATGCTCAAGCCCAACATGAGGGCCATCTCGAGGAATCCGGCGAGAAGGTTCGGGTAGCCGTAGAATCCGCTGGCCCGCCAACCGTAATTTGAGCGGGGGAGAAACGGGAACGGCATGAAATTCTGCCCCTTGAAAAACTGCACCGCCCCGATGGCGCAATTGGCCAGGGCCAGGGCCAGGATTCCACCCACCAGCAGCAGGCGCAGGCGGGAGGCGGTGACATTGAGCGCGATGAGAAGATAGAGCGCCATGGCGGCGAGCGCCGCGAAGAGATCGTTCCGCGCGAGGAATGCTTCTGGCGAAAAGAGCGCGCGGATTGAAACGTAGGTGCAGAAAAGCACCGCGGCGCCCAGGCACTCCAGCGCCCCCTTGGGAATGGGGGTGCGGCGTCGCGGCCACCAACTGAGGAACGCCGCCATCGCCAGCAAACCATATCCGGGGAGGCACAAGAATACTTGCCGGCCGCCGGCCAGCATTTGCGTGACCGCCACGGCTAAAAATACCAGTATCAACAGAAAGACGCTCATCCAGGAATCGCAGGTGGGTTCGGGGCAAAAAAAAACCTGTGCGGTTCAATGCACAGGGCTTTTCAAAATGGGAAGCAGATCTTCGGAAAAAACGCTTAGGGCGGGCTCGTGTTGCAGGCGCCGCAGTACGTGTTTGGCTTGCCGCTGTTCAAGTATTGGCTTTGCGTCGTAGGGTCAACATTGCTCACCGTGCCTCCGTTATAGCACATCGTGACGTTGTTGTTCGCGTCGCAGTAGGGCCCGCCGCCGACGGTGCGGGCATGCACCTGAGCCGACCAAAACAGGCCGAACGCGAAGGCGCCGAGGGCGACCGCGGCAGCGAACGAAAGGGAATGTTTGATCGATCGTTTCATGATGGAATGAGGTTGCGGGTTAAAGTGGGGGGACGGGAGGCGAAATTCCAAATTAACTATCGCCCGGGGCGCCGGGCTGTCAAGTGGGAGCGGAATTCTTTTCGAGAACGTCACATTGCCGCGTCGGATAAGGCGTCCTCTCCGCGGCATTCAGGGCAACAATGGCCAAAAATGGGGAGAAAAGGGGCGTTTTCGGCAATGGAGCCAATGGAGCCAATGGAGCCGCGTATCTGGAAACGGGACGTCAGGGCCCCCTTTGGGCCGCATACCAGCGCACCGTTTCCTCCAGCGCGGCGGCGATGTTCGAACTGGGCTCGAACCCGAGCGCCTGGCGGATGGCGGTGACGTCTGCGGCCGAATGGAGGATGTCGCCCTCGCGGGGCGGGCCGTAGCGAATGGGCAGCGGCTTCGCCAGGCCGAGCGAGGCCGTGGCGCCGGCCAGCAGGGCGTGAAGCTGATCGAGGGTGGTGCTGCCACCGAGCGCCACGTTGAAGACCGGCGCGGCCTTCGCCGGAAGCACGCTCGTCGCGGCGAGCAGATTCGCCTGCACGACATCGGCCACCGGACAGAAGTCGCGCGTGATCCCGCCGTCGCCGTGAATCACACACTCCTCGCCGCGCAGCAGCTGGCCGATCCATTGCGGGATGACCGCCGCATAGCCACCGCTGGGATTCTGCCGCGGACCGAAGATATTGAAATAGCGCAGCCCCACCGACTCCACGCCAAACGAATCCGCGAAAAGCCGCGCGTAAATTTCCGCCATGCGTTTCGAAGCGCCGTAGGGCGAAAGCGCGCGGCCGATCTCCGCTTCGACCTTGGTCTGCCGCGTATCGTCGCCATAGACCGCGCTGCTGCTGGCATAGACCACGCGCCGCACCCCCGCCCCGCGTGCCGCGTCCAGGACATGCAGCGTCCCGGTCACATTCGTCGCGTGACAGGCCAGCGGATTTTCCAGCGACAGCGGCACAGACACGAAGCCCGCCTGGTGCAGCACATAATCCACTCCCCCGCAGGCCGCGCGGCAGGCGGCGAAGTCGGTCACCGATTCGTCACGAAAGGCGAAGCGCGCCCATTTGGCATCGCCCACCCGCGAGCGCACTTCATCGAGATTGCGCCACGCGCCGGAAGAAAAATCATCCAGCCCCACCACGTCCTGATCGAACGCGAGGAGCGCCTCGAGCAAATGCGAACCGATAAAGCCAGCCACGCCGGTAATGAGCCAGCGGTGTGGCTCCTTCGCGAGACGGCGGCGCAACTCTTCGTAGTGGGACATGGGGTGCGGGGGAGAAACCACGAAGCAGCCGATCCTTGCGAGCAGAATCCGCGTTACGTTTCCGCGGCTTGTGCGACGGGGAAAAACAGGCAACCTCGCGCGGCATGCATGTTGAAACCGCCACCGCTCCTTCCCCGGTCGGTGGGCCTGTGCTGTTTATCAATCTCTGGGCGACGAGTGGGATGAAGCATTACTCGGAGTCGCTCATGCATGCGCTGGCGCCGGGTGGGGAGATCATCTACGTGCGCAATTATGAGAGCTGCGTGGAGAGCAAGGCTTTGCGGGTGAAACTCGATCCTGTGCGGTTGGGGTGGGCGGGGGAGGTGTGGAAGATTGTGCGGACGATCTTCGAGCGGCGGCCGCGGGTGATTCATTTGAATAGCGAGTTGCCGGTGTTGCTGCCGCTGTTTCCGTTGTTCGCGTTTTTTAATTCCGTGATCACGCTGCACGATGCGGTGCCGCATGAGGGGGAGAGCCTGGCGAAGCGGGTGTTCATGCGGGTGCATCTGTGGCTGGTGTTTTTGTTCATCGGCAAGGTGATCGTGCATTCGGAGGCGATCCGGGGGCAGTTGCCGGGGTATCTGAGGGGAAGGGCGCATGTATTGCCGCATGTGAATTATCAGCTCTGGGCGCGGGCCAGGCAGGCGCCGCCGGCGGAGGGGCCGTTGGTGGTGCTCTTCTTTGGGCGGCTGCTGCCCTACAAGGGGCTGGATTATTTGCTGGAATCGTTTCGGCAGCTCGACCCGGCGAAATTCACGCTGCTCATCGCGGGCGAAGGGGATTTGCCGGCGGAGGTCTTCCAGACGCCGAATATCCGGGTCATTCACCGATTCATCGGGGATGAGGATTTGCCGGGGGTGTTCAACCAGGCGCACGTGGTGGCGCTGCCCTATGTGGCGGCTTCGCAGAGCGGAGTGGCCTATATGGCGTTTGCTTTCGAGCGGCCGGTGGTGGCGACGCGCGTGGGTGGGCTCGGGGATGTGGTGGTCGATGACTTCAACGGCTTCCTCGTCGAGCCGCGGTCGGCGGAGCAACTGGCGGCGGCGCTGGAGAAGATGGTGGAGCCGGCGACGCGCGCGCGGCTGGTGGACAATGTGCGCGGGCAGAATGTGAGCGGCGACGAGGAGATCCGGGCGCGGCTGCTGGAAGTGTATCGCGCGTAACCTCGCAGCTTGGGCTGATCGAGAATTTTACCACGAAGGCACGAAGACACAAAGGGGTTGGCCTTTCGTTCGTGTCTTCGAGCCTTCGTGGTTTATTTCCTCCGCGTCCTATCTTTTTCCGGGGCGCTCGCTGGACGCTTCCGCCTACCGCGTGGCGAGGATGCGCTCGACGTACTTCGCGAGTAAGTCGAATTCGAGATTGACCGCGTCGCCGGCCTTTTTCGTGTGCAGGTTTGTGACAGCGAGGGTGTGCGGGATGATCCAGACGACAAAGCTCGCGGCGCGCACCTCCGCGACGGTGAGGCTGATGCCGTCGATGGCGATGGAGCCCTTGAAGGCAACGTAGTGGGCGAATTCCCGGGGCAAGGCGATCTCGAGGCGGTAATCGGCCTTCACCTGCTCGAAGGACAGCACGCTGCTCGTCGTGTCGATGTGGCCCTGCACGAAGTGTCCGCCGAGACGCGCGTGGGCGGCGAGGGCGCGCTCGAGATTGACCGGCGTGCCGGGTGTGAGGGCGCCGAGATTGGTGCGGCTGAGCGTTTCGTCGAGCAGATCGAAAGCGAGCGTCTCGCCTTCATGCGCGGTGACGGTGAGGCAGCAGCCATTGACCGCGACGCTGTCGCCCAAGGCGATCCCCTGCACGACCAGCGGCGCACACACGGTGAGCCGCGCGCCGGCGGCCGAGCGCGCGAGCGAGAGGAGGGTGCCTGTTTCTTCGACCAAGCCGGTGAACATATACGGTCTCGACGGTAGCCGCGCGATCAGTGCAACGGCGAGATAAAGACGCGCATGACGTTGACGCGTCCGCCGGGGAAATACCAGCGGGGCTCGTACTCGAAGCTGCGCTCGCTGGCGCGATAGAAGACCCAGCTCGATTGGTTGGGATAGTTCGGATCGTAAACCGTGAACGTCATGTTGCCCTGCGCCTCGCGACGCACGGCGTAAACGACGACGACGTGGTTCATGTGCGGGAAGCGGGCGAGGTAGATGGCGCGGAGTTGTCCGCGGTCGATCGATTCCGCCAGCCACTGCGCCGCGGAGGCCTGGCCGACCCGGAGGTGGCCCATGATCATGCGCCAGTTGCCGAGGCGCAGGTAGCTGGGCAGCCAGTTGCCGAGGTTGTCTTTGAGCAGCCCTTCGTAGGCCACCGAGAAGGCGTGCAGATCCGGATAGCCAGGGATGACGATTTTCTCCTTCGGTCCATCGGCCCAGACCGCGATGCGGCAGACTTCCTTGATTCGCTGGCGATATTCCTCGCGAGAGAGGCGCGGCTGCTTCGGCTCGAAGCGGGCGAACTGGTGAAACTGGATGACGGCCCGGGAGAGGACGAAGCAGCGGTGGGCAAACTCGACCGGTTTGTCGCGATGGCTGATGTGCAGGACGCCCTGTTCGTCCACGCCGTACTGCCACATGGTGTCGTTGGAAAAGGCGAAGGTATCGCGATGGAGATCGAATTGCGTGACGGCGTGCGCGGTGGAAGCGAGGCCGAGGAGGAAGAGGAGAAGACGGAGGCAGTGTTTCACGAAAGGATCACGAGTCGATGCGATGGGGGCGATTTGTCAACGGTGGAGCGTGGGAGGGCGGGGAATGGAAAATGGAACATGGAACATAGCAAAGGGAACGCCCAACGCCCAACGCCCACTGGCGCGAGCGCAGGCGAGGGCGTGCTCTTCATTCGATGTTGGATGTTGGGCGTTGGATGTTGGATGTTCTGCCTTTTCCCGCCCTCCCTTGTCCCGCCTGCTCAACCCCTACCTGCAGCTCTTCCTGACCGTCGCGCTGGTCACGATCGCCGAGATTTTCCTCAAGCAAGGCGCCATGGAAGCCGTGCCCGCAGGGGTGGATTGGCTGGGGCTTTCGTCGCTGCCCTCGCGGCGCGTGTGGTGGGGTGCGGGATTGCTCATACTGAGTAGCGTTACCTGGATTCTCGTGCTGCGGGTGATGCCGCTCTATCTGGCTTTTACGCTGAGCAGTGTGGTGCACGTGACCATTCCCATCTGTTCCTGGCTGGTGCTGGGAGAACAAATTCACGCGGGCCGCTGGAGTGGGATCGCGCTGGTGCTGGCGGGCATCTGGATCATCGCCCGGCCCGCGAGCCGCGTGGAGGCACAGCCATGAGCGCCACGTTGCTGGCCTTGCTCATCGGTTGCCAGGTGCTGCTGGTGGTGAGTCAGCTTTTCTTGAAGCACGCCATGAATCTGGCGGGACGCACGCCGCCGGCGTGGCCGGGCGTGGTCGTGTTCGGTGGGCTCTTTGTCGCGGCGATGACGTTGTGGTTTCTGCTGTGGCTGGGGTTCTTGCAAGTGATGCCGCTGAGCCAGGTGCTGCCTTGGGAGGGGCTCAGTCCGGTGTTGCTGGTCATTGGGGCGGCGGTGTTTCTGCGGGAGAAGATTTCGCGGGAGGCGTGGATTGGGATCTCGCTGATTTCGGCGGGGGTGGTGTTGGTGTCGGTGAGTTGAAGCGCTCGGAGTGGGATGGCGCGTGCCCTCTACCCGCCGTCATTCTGAGCCTGCGAAGAACCTCTGAAATCTGCCTTTCTTCAACAGTTCAGCTAGAGATGGCGGCAAGCTCGCACGGTCAACCACGCGTCAGATGCCAGAGCGAAATCAGCGGTCCTTCGCAAGCTCAGGATGACGGGCCGGGGGCGCGCCGCGCGGCGCTTGCCTTAACTCCCCGCGCTGGCCAGCTCGACCGTCGAGCGGGAGAGCGAGTGCTTGATGAAATTGGCGCCGAGGTTCCAGATCGGCCCGGGGAAGCTGCGGCAATCGGCGAGCACGGCGTCGAGAGCGGTGACGAAGCGGTCGATCTCGCGGTCGCCGATGATGAGGGGCGGCAGGATCTTGATGACGTCCATCGAATGCCCGGCGAGCTGGGTGAGGATGCGGTGCTGCTGGAAGAGCGAGGTGACGAGCATTTGCGCGAAGAGTTCGCGCTCGACGCGATGCAGGAGCTTCCAGCCCATGCGGGCGGAGAGTTCGCTCGGCTCGTGAAACTCGATGGCGACCATCATGCCCATGCCGCGCACTTGCTTGATGAGGGAGTGCTTCTTCTTCAACTCCTCGATGCGGGCGACGAGTTTCGCGCCGTTGACCCGGGCACGCTCGACGAGATCCTCATCGTCGATCACTTGCAGAGTGGCGAGGCCGCAGGCCATGGCAAGGTTGTTGCGCCCGAAGGTGGAGGAGTGCACCACACAGCGGTCCAGGCGGCTGAAGGTCTTCTGGTAAATGGCGCGCCGGGCGACGATCGCGGCGCAGGGCACGTAGCCGCCGCTCAGCGATTTCGCCACGGTGATGATATCCGGCTCAAGGTCCCAGTGCTCGAAACCCCACCAGCGGCCGGTGCGGCCGAGGCCGGTCTGCACTTCATCGCAGACGAGCAGCGTGCCGTGCTCGCGGCAGAGGCGCTGGGCTTCGCGATAGTAATCGCCGGTCGGAAAATTGACGCCCTTGCCCTGCACGGGCTCGATGATGAAAGCGGCCACGTCCTTGCGCTTGAGGTGCATCTCGAGTTCCTCGAGGTCGCCCATCTTCACTCGCGCGCAATTTTCCAGCAACGGCCCGAAGCCTTCGCGGAAATGCTCGTCGCCCATGACGGAGAGCGCGCCGTGCGACAGCCCGTGGAAGGAGCCGTGCAGCGAAAGGAGGCCGGAGCGCCCGGTGGCGGCGCGGGCAAACTTGATGGCGCCTTCATTCGCTTCCGCGCCGGAGTTGCAGAAAAAGACGGCGTCGAGGTGCGGCGGCAGCTTTTTCAGCAGGGCCTCGGCGAGGAGGCCGCTAAGCAGCGAGCAATCCATCTGGACCATGTTCGGCAGGTCCATTTCGAGCACATCGGTGATGGCGCGTTGCACGGCGGGATGATTGCGGCCGATATTGAAGACGCTGTAGCCGCTGAGGAAATCGAGGTAGTCGCGCTCGTCGAGGTCGTAGAGATACGCGCCTTCGGCCCGGGCGTACACCTGGTCAAAGCCGATGATGCGTTGCACCCGCACCAGAGTAGGATTGAGGTGCCGCTCGTGCAGCTTGTAGTTTTCGCCGAGGCGAGCGGTGATGAGGCTCTTCAAGTCGAGCGGCATGTCGGCGCGCACAATACGCGGTGTTTTTCGAATGGCGAGCGAAAGTAGGCGGCGGGTTATGGTTTGAGCTCGTTGGCCCCGTCACTGGGCGTTTCCCAGAGATCCACAAGATCGCCAAATTCACGCTGAAAACTGGTGTGAAATTCCTCGGCCAGGGCCAGAAAACCCGGGATGGGATAGGAACGGCGCAAGACGTTGATGCGGATTTGGCCATATTGTTGGGCCTGCGGGATCGGAGGGATATCGAACAGCATCGTGGCGATGAGCACGTCTTGGTTCGCATAGATGCGAGGGGTCTCGCGCCCGGTAGTGCTGAAAGCGCGGACGGGCGACAAGGGAATCTGGTGGGCGGCGGCGAATCGAGCCACGGCGTCGGTCAATCGCTTGTTGTCACCGGGCTGCGGCAGCCGAACGCGGATCATGCAGGTCGGGCCGTCCTTCATCTCCAGGTCGAAATCATCGGCTTCACTCGTCTGCCCGGCCGGTTTGCAGGACGTGAGGGCGGCAAACGCGAGCAAGGCAAAGATCAGGCGGATACCGTTCATGGACTGAAATGAGGAAAGACCGACGACTTCCGCGGGGTCACTTCGCCGGGGGCGGCGGTGGGAGGGCGGCTTTGTTTTTCGCCCAATCGGGGTTGGGCAGCGCCTCCCAGACGCGCAGGTGGCGCACACTGCCCTCCACGCCGGAGACGAACATGACGCTCTTCTTGTCCTCCGCGATGAGCGGGTGTTGCCCGGTGAGGCTGTGGCCATTGAGCGTGCCGACCATCTCGTCGCCGAGGATCTCAAAGGTGACCTTCTGCCATTCGCCAAGCTTGATCGGCGCGGCGAGGGCGCCGAGCGGCACGGCGACGTCGGGACCGCCGTGGTCGTTGTCGTCCTTCTGGATGCGCATGCCCGCTTCGTTCAGGAAGATGCTGCAGACGTAGTCCTTGGTGTCGCAGGTGCGCACGCCAAAGAAGCGTGTTTTGCGGCCTTCGAGGGGCACGTCGAGCAGGCGCACTTCGCAAGTGATGATCACGTTCTTGAAATCGAAGCCGATGGAAGCGGTCGCCGGGTGATGCATCTCGGGATTTTCCGCGCCCTTGAAGGTACCGTCGACGGCTTCCCAGTGGCCGCCACGCGGGACGACATTGCAGCGCCAGCCCTTGAAGCCGCTGGCAAAGAGCGCCGTGCTGCCCTCGGGCGGCGGTGGCTGCTGGGCGAAGTCTTCGCTGGCGAGGAGCTTGCCGGGCTTGGTCATGAGGGTGGCGGGGAGGTCTTCGGCGCGAGCGAGGATCGCGAAGAGGGCGGTCGATAAGAGAAGGAGGGTGCATTTCATGATTATTTCGAGGGTTCGGGCCAGTTCAGGTGTTTGTGCAGGAACGCAAAGGTCCCCTGCCCGTTGATGGTGTGTCCGCCGTTGAAGAACTCGATCGCGGTGCGGTCGCCGAGGCCGAATTGATCGTAGAACCAGCGCGTCTTCGCATACTCGGAGGCGACCCATTCGTCCGGCGCGACCTGGTCGTGATGCCCGCGCTCGACCATGAAGGGGCGCGGGAACATGAGGTAGGTGAGCTCGGCGTAGCTGAAGGTATTGCCCATGTTGAAGTAGGGCATCTCCCATTCGTTGGTGAACATGAAGCTGTGTTTGTCGTCGGTGGAGGCGACCTTGCGCGTCCAGTCATTGAAATCGCCCGAGCAGATCGAGAGGCAGTAGCCATCGAGCAACGGCGGGATGCGCACCGCGGATTCACCACCGTAGCTCAGGCCGTAAAAGCCGATGCGCTGCTCATCCACGAAGGGCAGCGAGCCGAGCCAGTTCAGCCACTGCTCGTGATGCCGGATGATGACCGAGAACATCGACAGGCCCACCGTGTTGCCCTTGCGCGAGAGCGTGCGGTAATACTCTTCTTTCTGATACAGGTTGTGCGGCGCAAACGTGATGAATCCTTGCTCCGCGAGCCGCGCGGCGAAATTGCGGTAGGCCGGTTTATCGCCGGTGATGACCTCCTGCGGCAACCCGTGGCGCCCGTGCTGGCACACCACGACGGGCCGCTTCTCGCCGGGCTTCAGATCCTTGGGCACGCACAAAATGCCCCACGCAAATCCCTCGCCGCCCACGTCGACCACCACCTCGTATCCCGTCCACTTCGGCTCGTCGTAAATCTTCCGTGTGCGCGCATTCGGCGGAGGCAGGGGGTCGTTGATCCTGCCGATGATCCCGGACCAAAATCGCTTCCGTCCGTCTTTGACCAAGGCCGCGACCTTCTCCGGCTCCAGCTTCGGAAATTCCGCCGCCAGGGTCCACACCTCGTTCACGTATTCCGGGAGCATGCGATCGAGGAAATCCTTCTTCCGCGCCTGGGCGGAATACTGGACCAGTTTCTGAATGTCCGTTTCCAGTTCCTGCACCTGCCGCCACTGCCGGGGTTCGGGATGGAAATTTACCCGCCGGTCTTTCGGCATCTCCCTGGAGAGTTCCATTTTTGACGGCACGCCCATCATCTTCGCAAACTCCACCAAGGCTGGCTGGCTGCAGAAAGGAACAGTCTTGCCGTCCGGTCCCGCGATGAGCTTCCGCGGTTGTTCCGCCGCGATGGGAATCGTATCGATCCTTTTGAATTCCGCTTCCACTTCCGCGAAGGGTGGCGTCCAGAGCTTGCCTGGCGCCGCGCAGTTTTTGCGACCCTCCTTCGCCTCCGGCGGGCCGTCGACCACCGGCTCGGCGCTATATTCCACCACCAAGCCACCGGGCTTGATCATGGATGCGATCTCCGCATCGCCATGCTGGCGCAGCAATCCCCAGACGTTGCGATAGATCGGCTCCCGCCAGGTGTCCTGTCGCGACTTGAAGTAGCCGCTGACCAAGGCAGCTTTCACGGGGACGTCCGCCACGGTGGCCGTGTAAAACGCGATGAGTCCGCCTTCGCCATAGCCGACGATGCCGACGGGCAGGTTCTTCTCCGCTGCCCAAACCAGGGCGGCGTCCACCTTCTGCACTTCGTAGCCGATGATGTGCCGGCCCATCATGTAGGCCTGCCGGTAAATCCATTCGCGATGCGGCTCGTTCGTCTGCACCACCCGGGCATTCCCGGAGGAGTGATCGCTGCGATCGATGAGCACGGGAACGATGACGCCGAACCCATTTTCCGCCAGGCGCCGGGCGAATTGCGATTCCAGCGGCACTCCGGGGGCCAGCCCGGCGATCTGCTCCGGCGTCTGGTCGGCATCCGGAATGGCGACGACATAAGCGCGCGGTTTGGCGCGCGGTTCGAGCAATAAGCCTTCGCCGTACACGCCGGGATGCGTTTCCCACCGGACCTGCCACACTTGATACTTCGAAGTCTGGGCGACGAGCGCCGGATAAAAATCGTCGCCAAAGCGCTCCAGGGATTTCACCAGGATGGGCTCACGGGCGCCGATGATGTGTTCAAAATCGAGATTGGACATGACGGCGCCCGCCGCGTCCTGGTGCGCCTTCGACCGCGCCGCGAGCGAATCCGCGATGCGCTGGTCCATGTCGCGCAGCGCAGCCTCGTGCATCTGCGCGGAGAGATCGCCGGTCATGGTCAATGGCTGCGTGCCGGGGAGCGTGACGATGTCTTCGGCCAGGCCGCCGGAAAACGCCGCGAACAAGACGAGCAGGGAGACGGACAGTTTCATGGGAGGGAGTGGGGAATTGACGATTGCCAATTGGCAATTGTCGATTGCCGATTTGCACAGCGTCTTTCCCAAATCGGCATTCGCCCATCGGCAATTGGCAATAAATCCTCCGCTGGCGGGTTATCCCTGCGCATGAAATCCTTCCTCCCGCTCGCCCTCGCCCTCAGTGTCCTCGCTCTCCCGCTCCGCGCCGCAGACCCCAAGCCGCTGCTCAACAACCCCGGCAAAGTCATCAGCGCGCCCGACTTCAAACAGCCGCTCGGCGCGGAATGGTCCGTCGCCAAGGGCAAATGGGAACCGGCCGACGGTGTCCTGAGCGTCACGGACATTCCCGACCAAAAGCACATCCCCGTCCTGCACCTGGCCAGCGGGCCCACCCCGCTCATCTGGGAATGCGAATTCAAATTCAATAACGGCAAATCCTTCCTCGTCGGCTGCGATGGCCAGAAGCATATCGGCCGCGTCGTCATCGGGCCGAAGAGCTTCAAGATCGCGGAGGACACCGCCGCGCCCAGCAAAACGATCAAGGAAATCGCCGTCGACCTGAAACCCGACGCCTGGCACACCCTGCGCGTCGAGTACGCCGGCGACCAGATCGCCGCGCGCCTCGATGGCCAGGACCTCACGGCCCAGCACGAATACCTCGCCACGCCCAAAGTGCGCTGGTGGTTTGCTGCTGCCGACAGCGTGCAAATCCGCAACGTGAAGGTCACCGAAGGCCAGCCCATCGCCCCGGCGAAGTAAGCGCCGTTCCTCTACGCTTCGGGAGACGGCAAACGTGGGATCGTGTTGGCGCTCGCCCTGTTGCACTGGCGTCATTAACGTGTGCGCAGGATGAAAATTTCTGGCTCCGCATTCATGGTCAACGTGCCTTTCTTCCTCGCGCTGGGTTTGCTGCTTTGCGGCGGGCTCGCGGCGCACGCGGATGAGAGTTTCGCCGTGCTCGAGGGCGCCGAATCGCCCGACCATCGCTACGCTGTGGCGTGGGGAGTCAAGGGGGTCGCCGACCTGGACGCGCACTTGAAAGGTTCACGCGAGCCTGCGCCCTCCGATACGATCGAGAACTACCTCCTGGACGTGGCCGGGAAGAAAATCCTGGCCACGCTGAACTCCGGCTATTGGCCGTCGCAGAATCACCATTCGCTGGAAGTCGTCTGGTCGGCCGACAACAAGACGGTCGCGGTGCTCAATGGCGGCCACTGGGAGTGCGATTCCTTTGAAGCCCGGCGCGTCCTTGATGACCAGGCGGGCCCCTTTTGTGATCTGGCCAAGCCTCTCGACGCAGCACTCGACGCGTTCCTGGCGAAATCCTTCGGCGCCAAATACCGGAAGGCCCGGGAAATCAGCTTCACCTATTCCGACCTCGCCCTGGGTGATGAGGCGATTTGGCGCGTGAAGGCCACGGCGAGCAACTTATACGCAAAGACGGGCACCGATTTCCAGCAATCGGCGAAGATCCAATTCACCATCGTCAAGGACGGGGCGATGGGGCTGAAAGTGAAGATCCTCGGGAAACCGCAGAAACTCGCTTCGCCGTAACAAAAGGGGAAAACGCAGACGGAAGGCACCGCGTTTAAAATCCCCCATCCCTCTGCATCGGTCGGCCACGATCTCCTTTATTGGATGGCGCTGGCGAAAGAGCGGATCCGGCCCGACCGCCGCCCGTGGGCCTCGCCATCGGCGGCACCACTAACGCAGTCTAATGGCGTTAACGCGCCCTGAGGCGCCAAGTGCCCGGCTTGCCTTCGCCGAAAAATTTCCGCCTTTACTCGCCTTGACTGGCCTTGACCGGCCTATATTTACTCTGGGATGGCGATAAGCCAATCAAGGCCGCAAGCGGGTCGAACCCCAAGCGCACGCAGATGCTTTAATGCATATTATTTGCATCAATGGACACCGCCTTGAATATGTCAAAGAACCGCGGAATTCCATGCCCCCCACCTGACCACCCGAACTCGCGCTACACCTGTCTCTATTTGAGCGAAAAATGTAGCATTATGTGCTCGTAAAAGCAAGCAAAAAAGCACAGAGCGCGCATTTCACGGTCCCCACCCCCTCACCAAGCAATGTCCTGAATTGCATGGCCACCCCGGGACCGCTATTATCGCCGCCCGGCGGTACAATCTCGGGTTCGCTCACATTCCCATTCGATAATCCATGATTCTCACGGCATTCACGATCCTTCACGCCCTCATCAGCCTGGTCGGCATCTTCTCCGGGTTCGTTGTTCTCAGTCACCTCATCACCTCCCGGTACGTCGCCAGTTGGACCACTGTCTTCCTGTGGACGACGGTGGCCACGAGCATGACCGGGTTTTTCTTTCCGGTGCAGCACTTCATGCCTTCGCACGCCGTCGGCATCCTCTCTCTGCTCCTGCTGGCGCTGGCAATTTACGCGCTGCGGTCCCGTCAGCTCGCGGGCGGCTGGCGCAAGACCTACGTCATCACGGCGGTCATGTCGCTCTACCTGAATTTCTTCGTGTTGATCGTGCAGTCCTTCCTGAAAATCCCCGCGCTCAAGGCGCTGGCGCCGACGCAGACCGAACCGCCCTTCAAGATCGCCCAGCTCACGGCGCTCGTGCTTTTCATCGTGCTGGGCTTCCTCGCCGCGATCCGCTTCCGCGCGGAACCACCCGCAAAACTACCTGCCTAGCCCGGATATTTCACGCTTTGAAATTCTCGCGTCGGCAGCGCCGCGCGATGT
>NZ_JBDUCX010000326.1:0-6308 GCF_040003245.1 Chthoniobacter sp. | reverse complement strand
TTTACAAATCTTGAGTCGTTCGCGTATCCCTGTATCTTGGCGGTGTGCGCAAGAAAATCATCAGTTCGGCACCTGACATCATGGGCGGAACGCCCGTTTTTGCGGGCACCCGTGTGCCAGTACAAACGCTGATCGACTACCTCGAAGGCGGCGAATCGATCGACGATTTTCTTGAAGGATTTCCAACCGTAACGCGCGAGCAGGTGATCGGCTTCCTGGAAGAGGCTAAAAAGCGGATGGTGGCTGGGGCGGCGTGAAAATCCTGCTGGATGAGTGCATCGACCGGCGGCTGGCCAGGGATTTGAAGGGACATGTAGTGAAAACGGCGCCGCAAATGGGATGGGCTGACATTAAAAACGGTCGTCTGCTGGCGTTGGCCGAAAAGGAATTTGAGGTGTTCGTGACCATGGATCGAAACCTGTCTTTTCAGCAGCATCTACCGAAATTCCAGATTGCCGTTTTGGTGTTGAAGGCATATTCGAATCGGTTGGTGGATTTGCAGCCGCTCGCGCCAAAAATACTCGCGGTCTTACCGACTCTCCAAGTCGGAGTGGCTACATTGATTGGCGCATAAGACGGCCAAACCTGAGGTGCGGCCGTTACGTTACCCCAGATTCAGCACGCCACCTTCGCAGAGCTCGGCTTTGCCAAAGGTCTGGAGCTGATCGTGGCCCATGGCGTGGGCGAGGGTGAGCCAGAGGCGGTTGTGCGGGACTTTGTCGAGCTTCAGGCTGCGGCCCATCTTGAAGCCGGGACAGCCGCCGATCATCACGCAGGGGATGTTGTCGAGGGTGTGGCTGTTGCCTTTGCCGAGTTCGTTGGTCCAGACGATGAGGGTGTGGTCGAGCATGCTGCCTTCGCCCGCGGGCTCGGGAGTCTCGGCAAGGCGCTTGGCAAGATAGACCAGTTCGCCGCAGAACCACTGGTTGATCTTCTGCAGCTTGGCGTAGGAATCCTTGTTGGTGTCGGGCTCGTGGGAGAGGGAGTGGTGGCCTTCCTGGATGCCGAGCCAGCGCATCTGCGCCTGGCCGACGGAGCGCATGTATTGCAGCGTGGCCACGCGCGTCATGTCGTTGGCGAGCGCGTTGACGAGCAGGTCGATCTGCATGCGGCTGATCTGCGGGGTGTTGTCGTTGACGAGCTCGACGCTCGGATCCAACTCGGGCATCGGGTGTGCGAGCTTGGCGTCCGTGTCGGTGCGCTGGAGTTCCTGCTCGAGATTGCGGACGAGTGTGACGTGCTGGTCGAGCAGCGCCTTATCGCGCGCGCTGAGCTTGGCGGAGACCTTGGTGAGATCGTCGCGCACATCGTCGAGGATGCTCACTAGGCTGTCCCGGTCTTTCATCTTCCCGTAGAGCTTACCGAACATCTGGTAGGGATTATCGATCGGCGCGACCGGCTGGTTCGCTCCCGAGTAGCTCATCCGCGTCCAAGGATCGGCGCGATCCGGCACGGCGACGCCGAATTCCAGCGAGCCGAAACGGGTGTGGGTCGCGGCCTGGCCCTGGAGGAAGTTTTTGATCTCCTGGTCGATCGAGATGCTGCTCGCCCAGCCGGCCGGGCTGCCGCCACCGCCGCGGATATTGCCGGGCAGGAGTTCATTGGCGGTGAGCAGGCAGCTCATCCCGCGCATGTGGCTGTCGCCATCGCCGCGGATTTTATTGTAGACGCCGTTGAGGATCAGCGTGCGGTCCTTGTACGGCGCGAGGCCCTCGAGGATCGGCTTGAGCACCAGTTCCTCGCCGGCGGGATCGGGCCAGAACTCATTCGGCAGCGTGCCATTTGGCGAAAACATGATGATCACCCGCTGGCGCTTCTGCGGGAGCGTCGCGCCCCGGAGGCTCGGCAGGCCCGCGAGGAAAGGCAGCGCGGCGGCGGAGACGCCCAGATGTTGCAGGAATTGGCGGCGGTTCAGGGTGCTCATAGTGGATGGGGTGCGGCGGCGGGCGGCGGTTTCACTTCTTGCGCGACCTTGGTGTCGGGCTCGGGAATGCCCCGCGCGGCGGCGACGGTGGCGATATCGGTCAGAAGCTTGCGGATATTGAAGCCGGAATTGGCGAACGATTGCCGCAAATTCTCCAGCGTGTCCGGCCCATAAACATTCACGGCTTGCTTCGCGGTGTACTGGAAAAGCAGATGGATGAAGGCGCGATGGCCACTCGCGTTTTCCGCCGCGAATTTCACGAGATCACGCGCGCCGGTAAGCCGGATCGTGTCGCCTTCGTCGGTATTGAAATCGCTCACCGCGTTGATCGGCTTGTTATTGTCCTGCGTGCGCCAGCGGCCGATCGCATCGTAATTCTCCAGGCTGAAGCCAAGCGGATTGATGGTGCCGTGGCAGCCCATGCAATTCGTGTTCTTCGTCAGTTCGGTAATTTTTTCCCGCATGGTAAGATGCGCGTCGAACTTGGCGTCCTCGAACGCCACGGCCATGGGCGGTGGCTTGAGCGTCATGCCTACGATGGTGCGGGTGAGGAACACGCCGCGATGAATGGGCGAGGTCGCCTTGCTCGAAGCAAAGGCGGCGAGCAGATACGGGTGCGTGACCACGCCGGCGCGCTGCTTCGGATCGAAGTCCACGCGTTGAAATCCGTCACCCGCGACGCTCTTGCCGTAAAGCTTCGCCAGGCGCGCGTTGAGCAGCAGGTAATTGGCCTGGAGCAGTTCGCGGTAGTCCGAGTGTTCGCTCCAGACGACCTGATCGAGGAAAAGATTCAGCGACGTGCGCAAGTCGGCGAGCACCTGCGCATCGAATTCCGGGAACGACTTCGGGTCTTTCGAGATCGCTTCCGCGCGTTCCAGCTCCAGCCAGTAGTGGAAGAAGCCGCGCAGTTTGGCCTTGGTGCGCGGATCGGTCATCATCCGGCTGGCCTGCGCGGCGATTTGCTCGCGGGTGCGCAGCTTGCCCTCGGCAGCGGCCTGGAGCAGCTTTTGATCGGGGATGGAATCCCAGAGGCTCAACGCGAGCCGTGCCGCGACAGCGTAGTTGTCCGGCGGACCTTCCGTCGGAATTTCCGGGTAAAGAAAGCGCGGCGACTTGAGCGTGAAAAGGACCACCCGCTTGACGGCGATCTCGGACGTCTTTGCCGCGTCAAACTGCTTCACGATGAAGTGCTGGTAATTCTCGTCGCTCAACGGCCGCCGGAAGGCCGCCTCGGCGAAGCGCCGCGCGAAGAGCTTCAGCTTGTCCACGCGATCGGGCGCGGTGGATTTCGACCCGGAGAGTTCGTCGAGGTGATTGTCCACGTGCTCCATCACGTCGAGCGCGGCATCCGTGGTGGCCTGGTCCCATCCTTTCGAAACGCCGGTGCCCCGTTCGTAGCCGACGCTGCGGTCATCCGCCGGGAAGGCTGTCTTCACGATCATCGTCTCGCGCGGACGGTCGGGCGAAAGGCACGCCTGCGGGATGGTCTCGACCACGCCGTGCGGCGGCTTCCATTGCAACTCGATCGAGGCCGTCTTTTCCTTGAACTTGAAAAACTCCAGCGAGAGCAGATACGAGCGCCCGCCGAGCAGATAGATGCTCCGCTTCTCCTCGCGCACCTCCGGTCCGCTGCTCACCCACGCGTCGACGAGCAGGTTCTTCGGGTCGTTCACCGCCAGCCGCACGCCATTCTCGCTCTTGACGATGAACTCGTAGGTGCCGGTTTCTTCCGCGTAGACCGAGCCTTCCCAGCGCACGGAAAATTCATTGGGCCCCATCTTTTCCGGGTCCGGGCTTCCCGCGGCGAAGTGGAAAGCGACCTGCGGATCCATTCGGTCGAACCGCACTTTCTCCGGATCCTTCTTCTTCTCCTCGGGCTTCTTGACTGGCGGCTTCTCGTCCGGCTTCACTTCGGTGGAAGCGGGAGCGGGCTCCGCGGGCTTCTCGATCACGATGCCGGAATAGTGCGCCTTGAGCCCGCGTTCCGTGCCCATCGGCTTGTCGAAGCCGGGCCGGAAGCGGCCCACGACATCGGCTACTGCCGTGCGATATTGCGCGATGGTCAGCCGGGAAATATCAAACTCCGGCGGGTGCAGCCGCGCCTGCGCCCGGGCCGAATAGAATGTTTCGTAAATATAAGCCGCCACCCTGGAGGCATCCTCACCCACGCACGTGCCCACATCGTCATCGGGCATGGTCCGCGCGATGCGCTTGGTCAGCGCCTCGACGGAGCGATTGCCGTGCAACGGCTCGTCGTATTTGTCCACGACCCCCTGGCCCTTGTCCCCGTGACACGAGGCGCACATCTTCTGGTAAATCTCCCCCCCGGTGCGCTCTGCCGCCTGCGCCGCCAGCGGCAGCCCGATGAGCAAGGCCCCGCACGCCAAGGGCGCGAATCTCAGGAAGGCAGGGTAATGGAGTTGGTTCACAGTTTCAGGGGGCGGAGCACAGGAATATAGAGGCAAAATTCCGATCACTCCACGCCGGACTAGCAAAACCTCTCCGGCGGCGTTCTCTTAGGGGGCCGGTCAGAGTAGATTCGACTACCCCTCTGCCCCCTCCGCTGGTATGTGCTGGAAAGATCCCCCATGAAACAACTCGTCTTCCTCTGCGCGCTCGTTTTCACGCTCACGCCCATCGTTTCCGCCGAACCAGCCAAACCAGACAAGGTGCTTAAGCTCTGGGAAGGCAAGCCGCCGGGTGATTTCACGGCCCCCGGGCCCGAGACGCTCACCGAGCCGAAGCCGACGGACAAGCTGCCCATCCAGCGGCTGACCAATGTGACCGAGCCCCGGCTGGAGTTCTATTTGCCGGAAAAGAAGAACGGGAATGCGGTGATCATCGTGCCCGGCGGGGGATTTGGGGTGCTGGCTTCGCAGCATGAAGGATCGGAACTGGCGACGTGGTTTCGCGATCGTGGATTCGTCGCCGCGGTGCTCCAGCATCGCTGCCCGACGAACAAGCTGCCGAAGATGTGGGAATTTCCCGCCATGGACACACAGCGCGCTGTGAGCCTGCTGCGGAGCAAGGCGGCCGATTTCGGGGTGCAACCGGATCACATCGGGCTGTTCGGCTTCAGCGCCGGTGGGCAGGTCGCCTTCATCGCCACGACGAATGATGACGCCCGCCTTTATCCCGCCGCGGACGACATCGACAAGGTGAGCTGCCGCCCGGATTTTCTCATGCTCTGTTACGCGTGGCACATTCTCGCGGACAATTCGCTCACCGAGCTGAAGCCCGAGATTCACATCAGTGCGAAGACCCCGCCGACGTTCCTCGCGCAGGCCAACGATGACAAAGGCTCGCTGGCCGAAGGCAGCACGCTGGCCTTTCTCGCGCTGCGCAAAGCGGGCGTCTCCGCAGAGCTGCATATCTATTCTACGGGCGGGCACGGCTTTGGTCTGCGGCCGAATGACACCCAGGCTCCGGGTGACTGGCCGGGGCGCCTGGAATTGTGGCTGAAAGCGCGCGGGCTGCTGGGCGCAAAATCCTGAGGCGTTTTCGTGGTTCGCCTCGACTGCGGAAAGCCTTTGCTTTTGCAAATGGGTTTCGGCACTCTCCGCCGGAAATTTCGCCACCTTGGGAGTCTTCAAGCATGAGTTGGTATTACGCCGAAAATAATGAGCGTGGAGGTTCTGTTAACGAATGACGCCCCGGCTCGTTGCCTGCACGAAGTGCCGCACGCCGCTGCCTCTCGTGCTCTACAATGTGCACGACCTGCGGGCCTGTCCGTCCTGCCGGGCGAAGCTGCAGATTGAGGTGTTCCCGGCGGTGCTGCGTCCGCCCGGCCCGGGTTCAGTCGGCGAGAAGGTCGTTATCGATGGGGAGGCGACCTGCTTTTTCCATGCGACGAAGAGAGCCGTGGTGCCCTGCGATAGCTGCGGTCGCTTTCTCTGCGCGGTCTGCGACGTGGAGATGAACGGTGAACACCTGTGTTCGTTGTGCATCGAATCGGGCAAGAAAAAGGGCCGGATGCAAAAGCTGGAGAACAAGCGCACGCTCTACGACAGCCTCGCGCTGGCCGTCGCCATCATCCCGATCATTATCGTCTGGCCGACGATCGTGACCGCGCCGATCGCGCTTTACCTGGCCATCCGCCATTGGAATGCGCCGTCCAGCGTAGTGCCGCGCACCCGCTGGCGGTCGGTGCTGGCGATCATCATCGCGCTGTTGGAAATCGGCGGCTGGATAGCCGTGGTCGTCGCGATTTCCACGGCGAAGCCGCACCACTGAGTTTATGGCCCGCACTCCCAATCCTTACACCAAACTCGGCGGACGCGGCCTGCGCCGGGTGGCCTTTGGCATCACCGCCACGCGCTGCCGGCTTTGGCTGGGCGAGGATCATTTGCTGGCCGTGGACGCCACGCTGGTTTCCGAGGAGTAT
>NZ_JBDUCX010000325.1:0-6335 GCF_040003245.1 Chthoniobacter sp. | reverse complement strand
CGCCGCTGGCACATATTGAGTCTCCATCTGGAAAGGCTTGTTCGGAGCCGAGGGACGCGAGTCCAGCAGCAGGCCGGCATGATCCGGATTCAGTTCGGCCGAATGCGACCAGAAGTATGGCGTGAAGAAACACACCGGGCCTTTGAAGTTTTTGGTGCCGAGGAAAAGGGTCCAGCAGTTGTCACCCGTGGCGACATTCTTGCCGCCGGTGGTGGGCTTGGGCTCGATCAAGGGCAGTGGCAGATAGCCGTAGCCGAAGAGCTCACCACAGGTGCCCTGCTTAAGGTTCAAGCCATCGATCGGAAAAAGCAGCCAGGGGCTCAACTGAGCCACACCGTAAAGGCCCTGAGGTTTATCCCACGTGCCGCGACCATGCGCGGGGCCGTTGGCGATCTCTTTGAAATTCACGGCCACGCCGCCCATGATGAATTTCGGGGTCTCGGTGGGAAAACGTGTATCGCGCCACCAGCCCAGCCCGCCTTCGATATCGGAATAAAGATCGGCGGGCGGCTTGCCATCATACTGCGCATGCATCCATGTGCCGAAAAGGCCTGTCTGGAAACGATGCCCCGGATACTGCTGCAAAAGCGGCCAGGCCGCGGCGTAGAGCGAGAACCCGGCGTTGAAGGCATCGGGCACTTTCTCCGATGACACAAGGAGGTAACCCGCCATTTCCGCCTTGGTGACCTCCGCGGAGAAGGCCGCGCCCGGCAGAGCAATCGCCAGGGCGGCGAGGAAAGTGGTGTTCAATTTCATGGGAAGGGGGAACGACCTGACGAACATCTCGTGACCTCGGAAGCTACGGGTGTTTCATGAGCTTCTTCATTGCCTCACCCATTGCTTCACCAATGAGGTAATACGTCTCCGCATTCGTATTCCAATGGTAGCCTTGGTTACTGGGCGACTGCTCTTCGCCACGCCAGAAAGCGCGCGTGCCGACAAAGGCGACATTGCCTTTGAACTCCGGATGCTCCGCTGCGGCGGCCTGCGCCTTCATCAACGACAAAGCGCGCGGATGATTCTCAGCGAGGCCACCCATGCCGGTCTCGGCGATGACGAATGGCAGCGCCGGCGCGCCGAGATCGTTGCGCATATCCTTGATGAACTGCACCATGTTGCTCTCGTATTCGGCGTTGAACTTTTCGTTGATTCGATCGTTCCAACCTTGATGCCAGCCAAAGCCGACGAGTTCGTATCGGCCGTCGCTACCCGGCACGAATTGCTTGATATGGGCCAGCGTGGCCTTGGTGCGTGACACCGTTTCGCGATAGTATTTGCCGACGATATCGGGGTCTTGGGCGATAGCTTCCTGTTCGTTTTTTCCCAACTCATAAGGAAGTTTCCCGGCACCTGGCGGGCGGAAATCCACCGCCAAACTCTTCCCGCCCCACGCGCACTTGATCAAGAGCACGGGCGCCTCCGTTGCATCGCCCATCACCCAGCCGAAGCCCAGTTCCGGCCCGATGCGCTCCTTGTTTACACCGTATCCGACCGTGAGTGGTCCCATGCGGTCGAGATAGGTAATCCAGACATCGTCGCGCGAGCGCCAGTGACCTTGCCCATCCACCAACTGTTTAAAGTGGGCGGCGGTCGCGGCGTCCTTGACCAGGTATTCGAGGCTGCCTTTGCCCCCGTTGCGCTTCGGATCGGCCGCGATGAAGCCCTGGCCTTCCATGTTCGATTGCCCGGCGAGGATGAAGACCTTCACCGGCGGCGGCGCAGCGGAGGCAAATGAGGCCAGTGAACAAACCGCAATGAGGGTGAGTAGATGTTTCATGGGGGACGTCTTATCTTGAAAGACGGGGATATGAATTGCACAGAAGGCCGGGACATTGGGAGATAAATGCGCCGACTCTCAATCGTCGCGAAGTGACTGCTGCGCATACTTCGCCGTCAAAAGTTTGAATTTGAATGAAATGGTAGTCGCGGCTGGATTCGAACCAGCACTCGCGGCGCTCTCGACGCCGTGCCTCTGCCAGGTTGGGCTACGCGACCTTTGTGGATGGAAATGATACCCGTGGCGGGATTCGCACTCGCACTGGTCCGCTTTTGAAGCGGATGTCTCTGCTGTTGGACTACACGGGTTCTCGATGGCGAGATGCTCCCGGCCGGAGTTGCACCGACACTGGGCGGGGTTTAAATCCGCTGCCTCTGCATTGGGCTACGGGAGCTCTCACCGTATGAGCGAGGGAGATTGGGAAAGTGGTCCCGGCGGCAGGACTCGCACCCGCACTGGCTCCGTTCTGAGCGGAGTGCCTCTGCTAGTTGGGCTACGCCGGGAAATATTGGAAATGGTCCGTCGGGGGCTGAGCCGAATGCGCCGCGGGGACACATTCGGATCAACCTCCGGGAAATCGTCGTAAGCACGGGCGATCTCCTGCCGATGCACTCGTTGCAGGCTTCGCTGCTTTTTCGATTCACCCATAATCCAATGCCGGCTCCGCCCCTTGAGCCAATCGTAGCGCTGCCGGCCTCGGTGCGCGTTCAGCCAACGCTCCAGTTCGCTCAATCGTGTCTCGATCGCAGGATCGACTTCGCGAAAATGCCACAAGCAATTGCGCTCCACTCGGAGTTCGACGAGCGATGGCTGCTTGAAAACCCAGTAGGGTTGCCAATGAAGATTTCGCTCGAGGAGGAGTTCCCGTCGAAAGTAACCAAACCACTTGTCTGGCAAATATCTGCTATCCCAGATGTGGCCGGAGATGGGACGTAATGACTGTTCGACCTCGACGAGTTTCCGGTGCCGGCCGCGCCGTTGGCGGAAATCCGGATTTTTACAAATCACCTCGCTGCCGATGACCCCGAGAATGGCCTCGAGCACCGGTCGATCCGGCCGGGTCGCCGCGTGTTCGGCGACGGCATAAAAGCGCCGCCAACCGCGCTGGATGGGCTTTTCTAGTTTGATGATCGTGTAACGCCTCCGACACAGGGCGTGATATTCGCGAACGGCAGCGATCACCTGGCGATCCGCCAGATCTTGGGTATTGAGCATGGTATGGGTTGGTTGTTGAAATGGCGCTCCCGGTAGGAATTGCACCCACGACCCGCCTGTTCGAAGCCGGCCGCTCTATCTGCTGAGCTACGGGAGCATGGCATGAAGTGACTTCGCAGGAGCTTGCCGGGGAGGCCAAAGCCGGGAATGCGGCCCGCGAATTGCTGGTCATTCCGGGGATGAAAGCCCTGTTTCGTGCCCTTCCCCTCTGGCTCTTGCTCGGCAGCCTCGCGTGGCTGCTCGCCACGGCCTGGGACGCGGACATGACTCAACCGCTCACCATCGGTGGGTTGTTCGTGCTGCCGTCGCTCGCCGTTTGGCTTACAGCCAAGACCGCGGCTAAGTTGCCGGTCCGCTGGGCCTGGCGCGTCGCGTTTTGGGCTTTGACGATTTCGGGTTGGGCCACCTTGCTGGTCATCGCGCAGGGGCGTGCCGAATCGCACCCGAGTGAGTGGCGGAACCTGCTCCTCGGTTTCGGGCTGGCCGGTTGCACTGCGCTATGGCTGCCGGTGGGAATGCGATCCCTGCTGACGTGGCGCACGATCGGCGAAGCGACCGCGGTCGCCGCCACGATCGCCTTTTCCAGCGGGGTATTTCTGTGGAGTTACGAAGCCGGGACCCATTCCTTCGCCGCGCAGGCGGAGGCGCGCTGGACGGAAATCGGGCTGCCGATGATGGAACTCGAGAAAACATTCGTTCTCGGCCGGGAAAATGACGGTTCCGAGGTCGTTCGGCAGGTGTTCCGTGAGCGAGTGGGGTCGCACTTTTACAAGGAAGGGACACGCGCCGCGGAACGCGAACCTGTGATCACGCGATCAGAGGAGGTCGAGCAGGCCATTAAGAGGGCGATCGATATTCAATCGGCCATTTTGCCTCCTTCCGACGATTTCGAACTGCCTCCAAAATCGGTCGCTGGGTTCGAACCGCTGGGGCCCGTGCTCGAAGCGGACTATCGCCGTATTCTGGCAGCCGCCCCTCCGGCTTGGGCGAGCGATCCACGCGACGGATGGTCGATCAATGTTCCGAACTTCCTCGCGATTCGTCAGTTTTCTCAAATCACCGCGGCCGAAGCCGTGCGGCGCCTTTCCGTAGGCGACCAGGAAGGTGCGGCGCGGGCGCTCGCGGCAGGGTTGCACTTGCGCGAAGGCCTCCGGCAAAATCCGACGCTCGTTTCGCTGATGCTCGACGTCGCGGTGGACTCGCTGCTCTCGGCGAAAAAAGTCCGCCTGCCCGCGGAGGAAGATGGTCTGCAATCCATCGCCCAGGACGCGATCAGTTTGCGCGCCGAGCTTCTCAAGAGGCTGCAACTCGAGGGCTGGCTTTGCCTGAGGTTTCCCGATCAGTTTGTCGAAAACGAACCGACGGCTCATTTTCAGATCAGATGCCTTCCAAAATGGGCGCGGCAAGCCCTGGCACGACCTTGGGTCCGGCGGCAATGCGCTCTCGCGGCGCTCAACGGCGCAGAACAGGCGGTGATTCGGAAATCGCCAGCGACGCTCTCGTTGCCTGATCTCGGAGAGAGCCTGCACGAAGTCGTATCCGAAGCGCACCCGAGCGTGATGGAATTCAATATCACACGCGCTGCGTTGCGCATCCATGCCACGCTGCTCCTGCGCGAACAGACCGAACTCATCCGCGACGCGCGGGCCCGGCTGGCCGCCGGGCGCCCCGTGGAGTCTCGCGACTCGGTGGTTCTGCCTCACCTGCGTTGGGAGCTCACGGCCGATGCGGAGAAAGGCACGGTGCGGACCCGTCTTGTCGGCGCGCCCGAGTGGATTGTGAAAAACGAAGTAACCGGCCCGGATTTCTGGGTGCTGCCTCTCGACGGCAGTGTGGCCTGGCAATTCCACCTGCCCTCGCGGACGACGAGTCGATTCTGATACTCTGCGCGTTGAGCCACGATGCTTTGTTAAAATGGTAGGGGATGAAGGTATCGCGCCCTCGTCTGCCGGGTGTAGGCCGGTCGCTCTGCTTTTGAGCTAATCCCCCGAAAGTGGAGCCTCCGCAGAGATGTGCGCTCTGCTCCCGGATTTACGAAATCCGCGCGTCGCTATCTACGCTTCGGAGGCGATGGAGAATCGGGCGGGAGTTGCACCCGCGTTCCTTGCGGAGACCGTTTAAAAGACGGTTGCTACATGCTGGCAGTAGCCGCCGATTCATGGAAAAAGGGAGCGCCGCGTCGGTACTGCCCCGACTTGTCTTCGTGGGAAGCGAAGTGCATTACTTTTGTGCTAGTGGCGCGTGGTCGCTGCTCCGGCATTCGCATCCGGTTGTTCCACTCTTCAGGCGGGTGCTCTACTGCATGAGCTAAGCAGCGGGAATGGTCCTTCCTGCTGGTAGCGCGCCAGCGTCGCGCGATTATCGGTCGCGTGCTCTGCTTTTGAGCTAAGGAAGGGAGAATGGCTGGCCTCCACCGAACCGCCCGGTGAACTTCGCTTTCAGAGAGCGACGAGTTTCTGGTTACTCCAAAGGCCAATGGGAGAAAGTGGCGTCGCTGGTGGGTGCCGCCCCCACTTGTTCCGATGTGAAAAATCGGGCGCAATGCTGTTTGCGTTCAACGACGGGATGGGGTGCCTGGCGAGTGCCGCCCTCGCGCGGTCTCCTTCACAGGGAAAAATGCTGCTGTTACATCACAGGCACCATGAAAAGTGGCACCGCCGCTTGGAGTCGCACCAAGCTCAAACTGCTTAACAAGCAGACTGCACACTCCGTGCATTCGACGGTATGGGAAATGGTCGGGACGACAGGTAACGCTCCTGCTTGATCTTGCTCCCAAGGCAAGCGCCTCACTTTTAGGCTACGTCCCGATTGGGAAGGTGGTGTTCCTGCCGAGAGTCGCACTCGGGGCTCATCCTTCGCAGAGATGTGTGATTCTACTTCACTACAGGAACAGAATGGGTGGCGGCTAACAGGCCAAATAAGGTGGTGGGTTGTGTCGGTAATGCTCCGACGCTGGTCCGGCTGGACATCCGTTTTACAAACGGCTCGCGATCTTTACGCGGCTACCAACCCGAAATTGATGATTGAAATGGTGGACCGCCACGGCTTTGCACCGTGCTCGCCCGCTTGCGAGGCGGGTGACCTACTGAATGATCGAGCGGCCCAGAAAAATTGGTGGCGGGGGCGGGAATCGAACCCGCTCATAAACAGCTTATGAGGCTGCTGCCTTCCCACTTGGCGACCCCGCGATTGGAAATAGAAGGTGGCACGACGTTTCGGTGCTGCCCCGAAGAGGCGAGGTTTTGGAGACCGGGCTGCGCTAGCTGGCGCCCGTCGTGTGGATATGGGAAAGCCTCGGTCCAAGTGGACCGGGCCGAATGAGCGGCGCGGGTGCATCTGTGTG
>NZ_JBDUCX010000108.1:0-21324 GCF_040003245.1 Chthoniobacter sp. | reverse complement strand
CGCTCCGGGAGATCGGAAAGAAGGCCGCTGCCAACGCCACGCCCTGAGCGCCCGGGGCTTACGCGGTTTCGTATATTGCGGGGTGGCCGGGTGGGACCCATTATGCGCCCTCGATTCAGCCCCCCTTATTCCGCCGAACTACCGCCATGTTTAAATTCACCGGCAAAGGCTCCATTCAGAACTGCGACGGCGTTACCCGCCGCGACTTCCTTCACGCGGGCACGCTCAGCGCCATCGGGCTGTCGCTCCCGCTTTTCCAGTCGCTGCGGGCCATGGGCGCGGTGGACACCTCGAAGGACGAGCGCGCGTGCATCATGATCTTCAATCTCGGCGCACCGAGCCAGATGGATACCTGGGACCCGAAGCCGGATGCACCGCGCGAAATCCGTGGCCCATTCAAGACGATCCGCACAAACAGCCCGGACATCCAACTCACGGAAATCTTCCCGCACATGGCCAAGCTGGCCGACAAGTTTTCGCTCGTCCGCAGCGTGTATCACTCCGCGGCGGCGGTGCACGATACCGGTCATCAGATGATGCAGACCGGCCGCCTTTTCACCGGCGGCATCAACACCCCGCACGCCGGCTGCGCGCTGGAGTTTCTAAAGGGTCGGCGCAGCGAACTGCCCGCGCATGTCATCCTCCCCGAACCGATGGGCCCCACCGGCGGCAATCTCCCGCACGGCCAGGACGCCGGTTTTCTCGGCAAGACCTACGACCCCTTTGTGCTCAATGCCGACCCCTCGGCCAAGGATTTCAAGGTGCCCGATCTCTTGCCTCCGACGGAAATCAGCGAGGTGCGCTTGCAGCGCCGCAAGGACCTGCGCTCGCTGGTCGACGAGTCGGTGAAGAATTTCGAGTCCAGCGAATCGGCCAAGCTGATGGACACCAATTTCAACGACGCCTACCGGCTGATGAGCAGCACCGCGGCGCGCGAGGCCTTCGCCCTGGAAAAGGAGCCGATGAGCGTGCGCGAGCGCTACGGCATGAATCGCTTCGGCCAGTGCTGCCTGCTCGCGCGGCGCCTCGTGGAGCGCGGCGTGCGCTTCGTCACGGTCAATACCTTCATCACCGTCTTCAACGAAATCACTTGGGACATCCACGGCTCAAAGCCCTTCACCAGCATCGAAGGCATGCGCGATCTCGTGGCGCCCATGTACGACCAGGCCTACAGCGCGCTGCTCGAGGACCTCGCCCAGCGCGGCATGCTCGAGAACACCATGGTCTGCAACCTCGCCGAGTTCGGCCGCACGCCCAAGGTGAACCCCGCCGGCGGACGCGATCACTGGCCGGGGGTTTGGACCGTCGGCTTTGCCGGCGGCGGCGTGAAAGGCGGGCGCGTCATCGGCAAGAGCGACGAAATCGGCGGCTACCCGGCGGAGCGTCCGGTCGCGCCGGCGAATGTCGTGGCCACGATCTACAAATCCCTGGGCATCGATCTCGAGACCGAACTCCCCGGCCCGCAAGGCCGGCCCTTCCCCATCATCGATCGCGGCTTCGACCCGATTAAGGAGCTGTTCTAGATCATGCTCCGCGCCGGTCTTCTGCTGCTCATCACGGCGGCGTCGCTCTCCGCGGCGGATGCGCCCTCGTTTCGCAATCAAGTCCAGCCCATCCTCGCGCGCTATGGCTGCTCCGCGGGCGCGTGCCATGGGGCGGCGGCGGGGCAGGGGGGCTTCAAGCTGTCGCTGCGCGGTTACGACAACGAGGGCGACTACCTCATCATCACCAAGTCTGCCGAGGGACGCCGGGTCAATCTCGACGATCCCGCACGCAGCCTGCTGCTGCTCAAGGCGACGAAGCTGATCCCGCACAAGGGCGGAGAACGCTTCAAGGCGGATTCACCGGAATACCAGATTCTCGCCGATTGGATCGCCAGCGGCGCGCCCGGTCCGCAGGAAAAGGACGCGCGCATTGCCAGTATCGAGATCTCGCCGCCGCACACCACCGCCCAGGTTGGGCAGACGGTGCCGATGAAAGTCACCGCCATTTTCAACGATGGCCATCGCGAAGATGTCACTCGCTGGACCAAATACACCGCCGGCAACAACTCGGTCGCGCCAGTGAACGACGACGGCGCCGTGAAAGTCGTCGGCAACGGTGAAGGCACCGTCACCGCCTGGTATCTCAGCAAGCTGGCCATCGCCACCGTGACCGTGCCTTACACGCAGGCGCCGGTGCCGGCTGCCTTCGCCGAATTCAAGCCGCGCAATTTCATCGACGAGCGCGTCGTGGAAAAGCTGCACGAGCTCAATCTCCCGCCCTCCGACCGCTGCACCGATGCCGAGTTCGTCCGCCGCGCCTTTCTCGATACCATCGGCGTCCTGCCCACGCCGGAAGAGACGCGCACTTTCCTCGCCGAGACCACGCCGGACAAGCGCGACCATCTCATCGACGCACTGCTTACCCGGCCCGAGTTCGTCGATTACTGGTCGTATAAATGGAGCGACCTCCTGCTCGTGAACAGCGACAAGCTCCCGGAAGTCCCCATGTGGAGCTACTACCAATGGATCCGTCGCCGGGTGGAATTGAACACCCCGTGGGATGAGACCGTGCGCACCCTGCTCACCGCCACCGGCAGCACCGAGCAGAATGGCGCGGGCAATTTCTTCGTCCTGCACGATGAGCCGACCAAGCTCGCGGAGACGGTCTCCGTCGCCTTTCTCGGCATGTCGATCAATTGCGCCAAGTGCCACAATCATCCGATGGAGAAATGGACGAACGACCAGTACTTCGCCTTCGCCAATCTCTTCTCGCGCGTCCGGCAGAAAAACGGCGCGCAGCCCAATGAGCGCGTCATTTTCGCCGATACCACCGGCGACCTCGTCCAGCCCTTGCGCGGCAAGCCGCAGTTGCCGACCCCGCTCGATGGCAAGCCGATGTCGCTCACGTCCACGGAAGATCGCCGCGTGGCGATGGCCCAGTGGCTGACGTCGCCGGAGAATCCCTATTTCGCGCGTTCCATCACCAATCGCGTGTGGAAGAATTTCCTCGGCACCGGCCTCGTGGAAAGCGTGGACGACTTGCGCATGACCAATCCCGCGAGCAACGAGAAGCTGCTCAGCGAAGCCGCCGCCTATCTCGTGAAGAACAACTTCGATCTCAAGGCGCTCATGCGTGCCATCCTCACCAGCGAGACCTACCAGCGCAGCAGCGTCGCCCGCCCGGAGAACAAGGACGACACCCGCTTCTACGCCCGTTATTATCCCAAGCGGCTCATGGCCGAGGTGATGCTCGACGCCATTTCCCAGGTCACCGCGGAGCCCACGACCTTCCGCATGGACAAACGCAATGCCAACAAGGGCATTGGCGAGTCCTACCCGATGGGTTACCGGGCGCTGCAATTGCCTGACTCGCACACCGACTCCTATTTCCTCAACAGCTTCGGCCGCCCGAACCGCGTCTCCACCTGCGAGTGCGAGCGCACGAATGAGCCCAGCATGGCCCAGGCGCTGCACATCGCCAATGGCGACACGCTCAATCAAAAACTCGCCGCCAAGGACAACCGCGTGGACCAGTTGCTCGCCAGCGGCAAGTCGGACACTACTCTCGCCGACGAAATCTTCCTGCTCGCCCTCAGCCGTCCGCCTACCGCACCCGAGCGCGCTGGCGTGACCAAGGCGCTCGCCGAGGCCAAGTCACCCGCCGAGAAGCGCCCCATCGTGGAGGATGTTTTCTGGAGCGTGCTCAGCACGCGCGAGTTTCTGTTCAATCACTGACCCTCTCCTCGCGTGTCATTCTGAGCGGAGTGGAACGCAGTCGAAGAACCCCGTCGCTCTACCAGCGATACTGCTGGTTGTGCGACGGGGTCCTTCGACTTCGCTCAGGATGACAGAGCGGATATCACCGCCTACTCGATCCGCGTCGCCATCGCTTGCGCTTGCAGGCACAGCTCAGCCGCGAGGAAGGCGTGCTCCTGCGTCATCGCGTTTTCGGTGCGGTGCAGGCAATCGAGGATGAGCTGGCCGAAGAAGGGGAAGCCGACTTCACCCTGGCAGCGGATGTGGTGCTCGCCCTTGCCATCGACGAGGTAGAGGTGATCCCCGCTTTGCTCGCGGGCCACGTCAAGATACTTGCGCAGCTCGATATAGCCCTCGGTGCCGAGGATGAAGGCGCGGCCATCGCCCCACGTGCTGAGTCCCGCGGGATTGAGCCAGTCGATGCGGATATAGTTGGTGGCGCCGTTGTCGGCGAGCAGGTTCGCTTCGCCCCAGTCCTCGAATTCGGGGTACTCCTTGTGGTGATAGTTGGCGACCTGCGCATGCAGCACTTTCGCGGTTTTCGCACCGCTCCAGTGGAGGAATTGCTCGAAATGGTGCGAGCCGATGTCAGCCAGGATGCCGCCGGTTTTCTCCTGCGACCAAAACCACGCCGGCCGGCTAGCCGGCGAACTGCGATGCGGCCCCAGCCCGAGCACCTGCAAGACGCGGCCGATGGCGCCCTGCTCGATCAATTGTCCGGCGCGCACTGCGCATTCCACATGCAGGCGCTCGCTGAAATAGACCATGTACTTTTTGCCCGTCGCCTGCACCTTGGCCCGCGCGGCGGCGAGTTGGTCGAGCGTGGTGAATGGCGTCTTGTCGGTGAAATAGTCCTTGCCGGCGTCCATCACCCGCAAGCCGAGCGGGCCGCGCTCGTTGGGCACGGCGGCGCCCGTCACGAGCAGGACTTCCGGCTTTTCCAGCACGGCTTCCAGGCTCGGCAGCGCTTCCACGCCGGGGAAGGTCGCGCAGAATTTTTCGACCTTGGCCGGGTCGGGATCGTAAACGTATTTCAGTTCGGCCCCGGCCTCGGTGAGGCCCCGGCACTGGCCGTAGATATGGCCGTGGTCGAGCGCCACGGCGGCGAAAGGGAACTCGCCTTTCTTGACGACCGGCGCCGCTTTGCCCTCGGGCGCGTAGTTCATGCCATCGGATTTCTGGTGTGCCATAGGGGCGGGAAAATTGGCGCGAGGCGGCGGCGCTGTCGAGCGCGGAGTGCGGGTGAACTGGCCGAAAAATCGGTCCACTTATAATCGACGCGCTTTGCCGTTGCCGAGGGATGCAAAACGGTTACCGTTCCGCCCCTTTTTGATGCCAAGCGAACAACCAATTCCCGGACAACGATGGGTCAGCGATTCCGAGCCTGAACTCGGGCTCGGGATCATCCTCAAGGCCGAGTTCGGCCGCGTGGAAGTATTTTTCCCCGCCGCCAGCGAGCAGCGGCAGTACGCGCTGAAGTCCGCCCCGCTGCGCCGCGTGCGCTTCCAGGAGGGCGATCACATCAAGACCAGCGAGGGCGATCAGGTCGTGGTCACGACCATTGAGGAGCGCGCGGGGATGCTCATCTATCATGCCGAGGGGCGCGAGGTCACCGAGGCACAACTTTCGGATACCATCAGCTTCAGCAAGCCGGAGGAACGGCTCTTGGGTGGACAGGTCGACGACCTCGCGACATTCGACCTGCGGGCGGAAGCCTTGCAACGCCGCTGCCGGCATCGGCAATCGGCGGTGCGTGGCTTTGTGGGCGGGCGTGTGGATTTGATCACGCACCAGATGTCCATTGCCGGCGAGGTGGCGGCGCGGTTGGTGCCACGTGTTTTGTTGGCGGACGAAGTGGGACTGGGCAAGACGATCGAGGCCGGCCTCATTCTGCATCGACTGCACCTCACCGGCCGCGCGGAGCGCATCCTGGTGCTCGTGCCGGAATCGCTCGTCCACCAGTGGTTCGTGGAAATGCTGCGGCGCTTCAATCTGCTCTTCAGCCTGTTCGACGAGGAACGCTGCGGGTCGATCGAGGCGCACGACGCCGGGACGAATCCGTTCCTCGACAGCCAGCTCATCATTTGCAGCACCGCTTTTCTCGCGGGCAGCCCGGAACGCGCGCAACAGGTGCTCGCCGCGGGCTGGGACCTGCTGGTGGTCGACGAGGCGCACCATCTGGAATGGAGCCGTGAAACGGTGAGCCCGCAGTACGCGCTGGTCGAAGCATTGGCGAAGCAGACGCAAGGACTCCTGCTCCTCACCGCCACGCCGCAACAGTTGGGACCGGAAGGGCACTTCGCCCGCCTGCGTTTGCTCGATCCGGATCGCTACGACAACCTCGAGCAATTCCTCGAGGAAGCGGAGCACTACGAGCAAGTGGCCAAAGCGATCGACCGGCTGATCGACGGCAAGCCGCTGACCAAGGCGGACCGCGAGGTCTTCGGTCAGAAGTCCGCGCGCATCCGCTCGCGGTGCGATGAGCTGGCCGCCGGCGATGAGCGGGCGCGGACCGCGCTGGTTTCCGATTTGCTGGACGAATTCGGCACAGGCCGCGTGATGTTTCGCAATACGCGCGCCGCGCTTTCGGGGTTCCCGGAGCGCCAGGCGAAGTTGGTCGCGTTGGACGCGGGCAAGAAAGGCGCGGAGCTCGATGCGAAGATTAAATGGCTGGTCGGCCTGTTGAAAGAGCTCGGCGAGCAAAAGGTGCTGCTCATCTGCCGCACCCGCGAATTGGTGGAGGACCTCTCCGCCCGCTTGCAGCGCGAATTGAATGTCGCCGTGGCTCTTTTCCACGAGCAACTCACGCTCCTCCAGCGCGATCGCAATGCCGCCTACTTTTCCGAAGAGGAAGGCGCGCGCATTCTCATCTGCTCCGAGATCGGCAGCGAAGGACGCAATTTTCAGTTCGCCCATCATCTTGTCCTCTTCGATTTGCCGGACGACCCGGAATTGCTGGAGCAGCGCATCGGCCGGTTGGACCGCATCGGCCAGACTTCCACCATCCAGATTCACGTGCCGTATCTGCGCGGGACTGCTTCAGAGGTGCTGGCGCGCTGGTATCACGAGGGGCTGAACTCCTTTGAGAAAAATCCCCACGGCGCGAGCGAGATCGTCCGTGCGCTGGAGAAGGATCTGGCCGCATTGAGGCAGAAATTCTCCGCGCCGAAGCTGGAGAAGCTCATTACCAAATCGCGCGACCTCAGCGGCAAAGTGGCGAAGAAGCTGGAACATGGGCATGATCGGCTGCTCGAGTTGAATTCCTGCAAGCCGGGCGTGGCGGAGGAATTGACGCGCCAGATTCGGAACCTCGATGGCGACGAGAAGTTCGAGGAGTTCTTCATCCGCTTGCTCGATCATTTCGGCGTGCAGGTGGAAGACCACGGCACGCGCAGTTACATCCTGCGGCCGGGACAAATGATTACCGATGCTTTCCCCGCCGTGCCGGAGGACGGAATGACGATCACCCTCGATCGCGCCCGGGCGCTGAGCCGTGAGGACCTGGGCTTTGTCAGCGGCGACCATCCGCTCGTGCGGGCGTCGCTCGATTTGCTGCTCGGCAGTGAAGCGGGCAATGCGTCGTTCGGTATGTGGAAAGGCGGGGGCGCGGAGGGGATGCTGCTCGAGATTTATACCGTGGTGGAATGCATCGCTCCGCTCGCGCTGCATGCGGACCGTTTTCTCCCGGCCACGCCGATTCGCGTGGTGGTGGACCACGCACTGGTCGATCACACCGACGACGAAGCCGTGGCCTCCGCTCAACTGGAGAAAGGCGAAATCTTCCGCCTGCTCGACCGCGGCGCGGTGAAGAAGAAGCTGCTCCCCGCGATGCTCTCCAAGGCGCAGGCCCTGGCCGCCGAGCGCGCCGCGAAGCTGATCGAATCGGCCAGCACCGCGATGAGCATCCAGTTGCGCAACGAGATCGATCGTCTGGAGGACTTGCGGCAGATCAACGACCACGTGCGCCCCGAGGAGATCGCCGCCATGCGCCAGCAGCAGACAGACCTGCAAGCCGCCATCGCCACCGCCCAGCCCCGCCTCGACGCCGTGCGCCTGATCTTCCGCGTGCCGGGCGCAGCGTGATTCGTTGTAGTTGTAGCCGGGTTCATTGAACCCGTGAGGGCGGCTGATTTTTCGCGGACATGCGGGCCTTTGGCCCTCCCCCACCTTTCCGAGCGTTGCTTTCTCCGAATTGGAATTCGTAATCCCCGTCGAGCCTCGACACCGCCGCCCCGCCGCCGTATAAAGCGGCACGCGATGTCCAAGCCACTGCCGCAAATCGTCCACGATCAAATCCGTAACGCTCGCTCCCGGCTCGCCCGCACCAAAGTCCTCGTCGGCTTCGATGGCTTCGTCGATACCATCCTCCACGTCGTCGCCCGTCGCGAATCGGTGACCAAATACACCCGCGTGGAGCAAATGCGCGAGTTCTCGGAGAAGATCGGTGAAGCGGCGGGCCTGAGCGCCAACTTTGAGATGGTGACCCAGATGGTGAAGCTCGGCGGCAACGGCCCGATCATGGCCAACGCTCTCTGTAGCTACGGCACGCCCCTTACCTACATCGGCAACCTCGGCCAGCCGCACGTCCATCCGGTTTTTGCCGACTTGGTGAAGCGCGCGAAGAAGATCTATTCCATCGCGGAACCAGCCTACACGGACGCGGTGGAGTTTGCGGACGGCAAGCTGATGTTTGGCAAGCACCAGAGCCTGCGCGATGTGAACTGGCCGAACCTCATCCAGCACGTGCCGGAGGAAAAGCTGCTCGGCATCTTCGCCCAGTCGTCGCTCATCGCCTTGGTGAACTGGACGATGCTGACGCACCTGACGTCGATCTGGCAGAAGATCGCAACCCGCATCGCACCGCAGCTCACCGGCGAAAAGCGTTGGCTGTTTGTCGATCTCGCGGATCCGGCCAAACGATCACCGGAGGACCAGGCCACGGCGCTCCAGCAGATCACCAGGTTTCAAAAGCATTTCCGCGTGATCCTCGGCATGAACCTGCGCGAAGCCCGGCAGATCGGCGAGGTGCTCGGCCTCAAGGCGCCCGAGGAAACCTACGGCACGGTGACCCAGCATGCGGACGACATCCGCAAAAAGCTGAAGATCGATACCGTGGTCATTCACCCGACGTTCTTTGCCGCCGCGGCGAATGCGCAGGGCGCCATGCATGTGCTCGGCCCGGTGACCACCAAGCCAAAGATCACCACGGGTGCGGGCGATCACTTCAATGCGGGCTTTTGCCTCGGCTGCCTCCTTGGGCTGGACCTCGCGGGGTGCCTGCAGATTGGCGTGGCAACTTCCGGCTTCTACGTGCGCAACGCGAAGAGCCCGCAGCTCGACGACCTGCAAAAATTCCTGCTCACGTTGTAGGCGTTTTCGATCAGGAGCCCAGCAGCCACGTCGTGCATTCCTGTCCATGCACCCGTGAAGCGGGATAACTCGCCTCCCCGCCGATGGCGGCCTCGGCGATCTCCCGCTTGTCCGCCTGGGGCACCAGAAACAGAATGTGCTGCGAGGCGTTGATCAGCGGGAAGGTCATGCTAAGGCGCTGGGGTGGCGGCTTGGGACCGATCACCGGCAGGACTTCGCGCACGGTTTCCTCGAGTGCGGGCGATCCGGGGAACAGCGAGGCGGTATGGCCATCTTCGCCGAGACCAAGGAGCAAAAGATCATGCACGTAGTGCTTCTCACCGAGCCGCGAGGCGAAGGCGTGCAGCATGGCTTCGTATTCCTTCGCCGCGGTTTCGGGGTCGATTTCACCGCGCATGCGGAAGACGTTGCCCTCGGGAATGCCGGAGGGGGCGATCAGCGATTCCTTGGCCACGCGATAGTTGGAATCTTCGTGGTCGGGCGCCACGCAGCGTTCATCGCCGAAAGTGAGCTGGACCTTCTTCCACGGCAGATCGCCGGCCAGTTCCACGAGTGCGGTGTGAATGGCCCGGGGCGAGCGGCCACCGGTGAGACCGAGGCGAAAGAGCCCGCGCTCGGCGATGGCCTTGCGGGCGTGGTCGAGAATGAAACGCGCGGCGTCGCCGGCGAAGTCGGTAGCGTGAAGAATGCGCGAGATCACATTAATTTACAGGGTAAAGAAAACTGGAGGCTGGCCGCGCCGGCGCGGAAGACATCGATCTCCAGCAGGGTGAGCGAGGCCTTGCGGACGTTGATGGCGGTGTTTGTCGGCAGACCGAGCAAGTGCGCCGCGAATTGAGAGAAATCCGGCTCATGGCCGACGAGCATCACGCTGGATTGCGCGCGATAGGCTCGCAGTTCCTCGAGTGCGGCCTGCGGGTGCATGCCGCTGGCCAGCCATGGGGCGATCACCAGTTCCGCGCGCAAGGCCGCGGCCACTGGCTTGGCGGTCTCGTGTGCCCGGCGGAGTGGGCTGGTGAGGATCAAGGAGAGTTGCATGTCGTGCGCCTCACAAAAGCGCGCCACTTTCTTCGCCTGGTCGATGCCCTTCTCCGACAGCGGACGCGCCTCGTCGCTGGGCGCGGGCATATCGGCATCGGCGTGACGGAGCAGGTAGAGCAGCACGGGAGAAGTGGAGAGTGGAGAGTGGATAGTTGATAGCCGCGCCGATTTGGAGCGAGGCGCGGATGGGAAGGTAAGCGGCTATCCACTTTTCACCATCCACTATCAACCGCTGGCGCTACATCACCATACCACCATCCACGGAAAGCACCTGTCCCGTGATGTATTTCGCCTCGGCGCTGGCGAGGAAGGCGACGGCGCTGGCGATGTCGGCGGGCTCGCCAAATTTGGCCAGCGGGATCTGGCCGATCACACCCGTCTTCAGCGCCTCGGGAAGGACCTCCGTCATGTCGGTGGTGATGAAGCCGGGGGCCACGGCGTTGCTGGTGATGCCGCGGCTGGCCAGTTCGCGGGCGATCACTTTGGTGAGCCCGATCAGGCCGGCTTTGCTCGCCGCGTAATTGGCCTGGCCGGCGTTGCCGATGATGCCGGCGACGCTGGCGATATTGATGATGCGCCCGCTGCGCTGCTTGATCATCGGGCGCTCGACGGCCTGGATGAAATTGAAGGCGCCCTTGAGGTTGGTGTCGATGACGGTGTCCCAGTCGTCCTCGCTCATGCGCATGGAGAGGCCGTCGCGGGTGAGGCCGGCGTTGTTCACGAGAATATCTACGCGGGAAAATTCGGTGAGGATCTGCTCGGCGAGCTTCTTGACTGCCGCGTGATCGGCGACATCCACGGCGTAGGCCTTGGCGAGGCCGGCGAATTGGGCGTTGATCTCTTCCGCGGTGCGGGTGGCATTCAATTCCGTGCGGCTCACGACCGCGACGCGGGCGCCTTCACTGGCGAGGCGCAGGGCGATGGCGTGTCCGATGCCGCGTCCGGCGCCGGTGACGATGGCGACTTGATTTCCGAATCTCATAGGGGCGGGGAGTGTGGGAAGGCGGTGCGGAATCTGTCGAGAGATTATTCCGTCGGCGATGGGCGATGTTGGCTTGCTTCGGTGGGAAGTGATGCGCACCACTGGAGCGTCCCCATGAACAAGTATCTCCTCCCCGTGATGTTACTCTGCGCGCTGACCGTGCGCGCGCAGGAGTTGCCCGATATCTCGACCGTCGCGCCCGACCTGACCGTGCCGGAAATGACGACCGGTGCGCCGGAAGCGGGCCAGCGGGTGCGCTTTACGACGACGGGTTGGGAGGCGACGGAGGTCTACGGCGCGCTGTACTTGCCGGTGGATTGGAAACCGGCGGGGCGCTTCCCGGTGATCGTGGAATGGGCGGGCAACGGGGACTTTCACAATGCGTATGGGGACGTGAGCACGGGAAAAGTCGAGGGCAGCCGGCTGGGCTACGGCATCACCTCGGGCGAACATTGCATCTGGATTTGCGTGCCGTATCTCAATGACTCAGGCACGGCGAATGTCATCAAGTGGTGGGGCGACCCGCCCGGTTACGCTCCCGAGCCGACACTGGCGTATTGCCGCGCCACGGTGCGGCAGGTGTGCGAAAAATTTGGCGGCGATCCGCAGCGTGTGGTGCTCGCGGGGTTTTCGCGCGGGGCGATTGCGGCCAACTATCTCGGGCTGCACGACGACGCGACGGCGGCGCTGTGGCGCGCATTCATCTGCTACAGCCAGTACGACGGCGCGCGGACGACGTGGCCCTATCCGGGTGCTGACCAGGCGTCGGCGCTGGCGCGGCTCCAGCGGCTGAAGGGTCGCCCCCAGTTCATCTGCGGCGAGGCTTCCAACGCCAACGAGACCGAGCGCTATTTGCGCGAGACGGGCTCATGGGACAAGGGGGCTTTCACCATCGTCGGCACCGGCTTTCGCAATCACAACGACGCCTGGGTCCTGCGTCCCTGCGCGCCGCGGACACGACTACGGGAGTGGCTGCGCGAAGTACTGCGGTGACTCCATTGGCTCCATTGGCTCCATTGGCTCCATTGCGGAAAATGGCGTTTGTTTCGCCAAAAATGCCCTTTCTGGGCACTGACTACACGTCGAGCTTCGTCCAGGCCGCGTTGGCCTTGGAGGATTTCACCACGGCTTCGATGAAGGCCATGCCGCGGACACCGTCTTCGATTTTCGGGTAGTCGTTGGCGGGGTCGTCCTTGGCGAGCTTCTTCTTCTCGAGGCGCGCGCGGATGGCGCCGGCGAAGTTCTTGTAGATGTTGGCGAAGGCTTCGAGGTAGCCCTCGGGATGTGAGGGCGGAGTGCGCGTGGCGGCGGCGGCGTTCTTGCCGAGGTAGCCGTTGCCGGTGCGCAGCACTTGCATGGGCTGGTCGATCCATTTCGCGAGCAGCGTGTTCGGCTCGTTCTGGTGCCATTCGAGGCCGCCCTTTTCGCCATAAACGCGGATGTTGAGGTTGTTCTCCTCGCCGACGGAAATCTGCGACGAATGGAGCACACCCTTCGCGCCGCCCTTGAAGCGGAGCAGCAGGTTGCCATCGTCATCGAGCTTGCGACCTTTGACGAAGGAAGTGAGGTCGGCGGCGAGTTCGCTGATTTGCAGGCCGGTCATGTACTCGGCGAGATTTTCGGCGTGCGTGCCGATGTCCCCGATGCACCCGGCGGCGCCGCTCTTCTTGGGGTCGGTGCGCCAGGCGGCCTGCTTCTGCCCAGAGGCTTCGAGGCGCGTGGCCAGCCAGCCCTGCGGGTATTCGACGACGACTTTGCGGATCTTGCCGAGTTTGCCGGCGGCGATCATGTCACGTGCTTCTTTCACCAGCGGATAGCCGGTGTAATTGTGGGTGAGTCCGTAAAGCAGGCCGGTCTTTTTCACGATGGCGGCGAGCGCCTTGGCCTCGGCGAGATCGAAGGTTGCCGGCTTGTCGCTCAGGACGTGAAAGCCGTGTTCCAGCGCGGCTTTGGCCGCGGGGAAGTGGACGTGATTAGGCGTGACGATGGCGACGAAATCGATGCGCTGGTCCGCCGGGAGCGCGGCTTCCTTTTTCACGAGCTCATCGAAGCTGCCGTAGACGCGCGCGGGATCGAGGAAGAAGTCGGCGCCGCTGGCCTTGGATTTGGCGGGATCGGCGGAGAAAGCGCCGGCGGTGAGTTCGATCTGGCCGTCGATATTGGCGGCGATGCGATGGACTGCACCGATAAAGGCGCCGCGCCCGCCGCCGACCATTGCGTAACGAATTTTTCTGCTCATAGGGAGTATGGGGTGAAAGTGGAGAGTGGGCGGAAGATGTAGGGGGAATGCGGTTGGGCGGGCAAGGGCAAATGGCGATGGGCGGATGCCAGGCTATTCACGCGTCAGCGCTCGGAGTCTTGCGCGATACCGAGGGCTTTGACGGCGGCGGCGGCGATGATGGCCGTCATGACGATGCCGAGAAAGGCCAGGCATACGGCGCAGGCCCGGGCCAGCGGATGATGGGGAACGAAGTCGCCATAGCCGACGGTGAAGCCGGTGATGAGAGCGAAATACAAGCCGTCACCGAAAGGCCAGTGCTCGTCTCGCGCGCAACAAAATCCGAGGAGGACCATGAGGAGGACGACACCCGAAAGGACCGGCCACACGATTAGGAGTCCGCGTCCAAACTCCACCGCAAAGCGCCAACGAACGCGGTTGGCCTTGTTCATTCTCCAAAGGCGCGCAGGAAGGCGCATTCGAGGGCGAGCTGTTCCTGCACGCCGGGATTCGCCAGATGCTGGCGGAGCGTCTCGAAGGCGTCGGATTTGCGCAGCAGCGTGGTGGTGGAGTGGCGCGTGCCGAGCGTGGCGGTGTCGGCGGCGAAGGTGGGTTGATCGAGCGTGGAAGTGAGCTCGCCGGCAGGTTGGGCGGCCTGCTGGCGCAGGGCATCGGCCCACCACTGTTCCATCGTCTCCAGCAAGGAATGGCGCGCGGCGACGTAGCGGCTTTCGATCAGCGCCTTGTAGTAATCCTCGCGCTCTTCGAGCCATTTTCCCGCTTCCGAGGTTTGCTTGTAATGCTGCTCCTCGGCCTTGAGCGCGGCGTCGGCGTCGGCCTGGATCGTTTCCCGCGCTTCGCCGAGCAGCGTCTGGAATTCACGGACGAGCCGGAACGCTTCGACCAGCCCCGGTCTTTCCTGCTGCGCGTGGGCTTGCAAGGCGTGGAGGAGCTTGGTCTGTAGCGGAGTCGCCTGCCGGGCTTCCACGGGGCGCAACGGAATATCGAGACAGCGGGAGAGGATGGTCTCGAGCAATTGATCCGGCAGGCTGCTGAGAAGCAGGAGCGAACTTTGGCCCGGCGGTTCCTCGAGTGTTTTGAGGAAGGCGTTGGCGGCATTGGGTTGAAGGCGGTCGGCATCGACGATGACGCCGATCTTGTGGCCGCCGAGCAGGCTGCGCATGTGCAGGTTGCGCTCGAGCTCCCGCATCTGCTCGATGAGGATGCGGCGCGATTTGCTCTCGGGCTCGATGACGTGAATGTCGGAGTGTTTCAGATCCGTGATTTTTTCCTTCAGGAGCAGAGCGCAGAGGCGATTGGCCAGCTCGCGCTTGCCGCTGCCGGCCGGGCCGGTGATGAGGTAGGCGTGCGCGAGGCGATTATTGGCGTAGGCGCTCTGCAGCAGGTTGAAGGCTTCGTCGGCGGTGAAGGGCATGGGATCGGAGCGAAGTCTATGGGGTAAGCCGCGGTGCAAGTTCCTGCCAGATGCGTGCAGAGAGATTTTCGACAGAGATGGCGGCATCGAGCAAACGCACCCGATCGGCGTTGTCCCGGGCGAGGGCGAGGTAACCGGCACGGACGGCGTCGAAGAAAGCGGCCGGCTGGCTTTCCATACGATCGGGCGCGCCAGCGGGAGCGGCGCGGTGGCGCATCCGCTCGCGGGCGATGGTGGGATCGAGATCGAGGACGAAAGTGATATCCGGCAAGGTGCCGCCGACGGCGAAGCGATTGATGGCAGCGACTTCGGCGGGATCGAGCTTCCGGGCAACGCCTTGGTAGACGGTGGTGGAATCGAGGAAGCGATCGGCGAGGACGATGGTGCCGGCAGTGAGAGCTGGGACGATGACTTCACGGACGAGCTGGGCGCGGCTGGCGGTGAACAGGAGCAGTTCCGTTTCCGGGGTCATGGTGTGGCCGGCCTTGGAGAATTGCAGCAGGTGGCGCAACTGCTCGCCGATCTCCGTGCCGCCGGGCTCGCGAGTGAGCAGCACCTCGCGCCCCGCGCTCTTCAGGCGTTCCGCGAGGAGCCGAATTTGCGTGGACTTGCCGCAGCCTTCGCTGCCTTCAAATGAGACGAATATGCCGCGCGGCATGGGTAGGGCGCGCAGTGTGCAAAATCCGTACGCCCGCTGTCCAGCGGGAGTCGGCCCTTATTGCTGCTGGCGGGTGATGATGGTCGGCCCGTCGGCCTTTTGGACCGGAGGGGGCTGAGGTGCAGACCGCTGGACTTGCGATTCCGGCTGCGGGTTGCTGTTGCGCACCGGCGGCAGCACGACGCTGGCCACGTGTTCCTGGCTGCGACGTGTATTCTGGACGAGAGTGTTGTTCTCTCCATAGAGCCCCCAGGGACCGCTTGGCACATCCGTCACTTCGACGAATTTCCAGTCGGTGACATCGGTGCTGCCCAACTGCAGGTAATCGCGGACCGCCGGGGACACGTCGAGGCCGGCGCCGCCGTTGAGGTTCGGCTTTGGCTTCTCGTTACCGAAAACATATTGCCAGTGGTCCGTGCGGAAAGGGCCGCAATCGCCCCACTGGGCGTAGCATACTTTGCCGGAACTGTTGCGGATGCAGACCCAGCGATCGTGACAGACGGACTGGCCTTCCTGGACAAATGTTTCCTTGAACCACGGGATCACGACCTTGGCTTCCTGCTTGGTCGTGCCATGGGTCACGTCGTTGAAGGGCAGGGCGATGTAGAACGGGTTTTGCCGGGGGACGAAGTTGGCCGGGATGAAGTTGCGCCGGTTGGACGGATTCGGGTTGTCGTAGCCGCCGTAGCTCTGTTCCCAGTTCAGATCCCAAGAGCTGCTGAAATTGTGCACGGGGTTGTTGCCGCCCGCGGGCTCGCCGATCCAGAAGACGGTGGTCACAATGCCGGTCTTCCATGGGTATTTCCCGGACACACTGAGGGTGCGGGACATGGTAGGGATGACCACCTGCGGCTCCATGTGCAGGATCGCACTTTCGCGGAGCTTCGCCGCGTACTTGGCGAAATCGGCACTGCTCTGGTAGGGGGATTGGGCCTCGACCCGGCTCGCGACGACGGCCAGCCCAGCGACGAGGATAGCGCGAGATAAGAATTTTCCCAGGGGATGAAGCTTCATGTTCTGGAAGTGGGGCAGGTCTATAGGGAAGAACCGGGGGAGGGTAAAGCGGTTTTTCCGACAAATTGTCGCATATTGGTCACTCTTCGACAAGCTTCGGGGGCGAAGTGTCAGGTTCGTGTTGTTACGAATCTAATTTAGCATCGAATGTGCCAACAGAGGCGCGGATAACCGGGTAGTTAGTTGCGGCGCAGGACTGTCGGTCGGCAGCATTTGGGGTCGGTCTCGGGAAAATCGAGGGTGTAGTGGAGGCCGCGGCTTTCTTTACGGAGCAAGGCGCTGTCCACGATGAGGCCGGCGACGGTCGCCAGGTTGCGAAGCTCCAGGAGGTCGGTCGTGATCTTGAAGTTCCAGTAGAACTCCTGGATCTCCCGCTCCAGATTGCGGAGGCGGGTTGCCGCGCGTTGGAGGCGTTTGGTGGTGCGGACGATGCCGACGTAGTCCCACATGAGGCGGCGGATTTCGTCCCAATTGTGGTAAATGACGACCAATTCGTCCACGTCCACGGCGTCGCCGCTTTTCCAAGGAGGAAGGTCGGTGAGCCAGGTGTCCTTTTCAGTAAGCGGGGCTGAAACAATGGCGTCGCAGCAGCGATGGGCGAGGACGCAGGCCTCGAGCAGCGAATTGCTGGCCAGGCGATTGGCGCCGTGGAGGCCGGTGCAGGCCACCTCACCGATGGCGTAGAGGCCCTCCAGGCTCGAGGCGCCATTTTCATCCGTGAGCACGCCGCCGCATTGGTAATGCGCGGCGGGCACCACCGGGATGGGATCGCGGGTGATATCGATGCCGTAGCGCAGGCAATTCTCATGGATATTCGGGAAGCGGTCGCGGATGAAGTCCGCGGGCTTGTGCGTGATATCCAGATAGATGCAGCGGGCGCCGGTTCGCTTCATTTCGGCGTCGATGGCCCGGGCCACGATGTCACGCGGGGCCAGTTCCTTCTTGGGATGATAGCGGCTCATGAACTCGCGGCCGTTCGCGTCGGTGAGCCGGGCGCCTTCGCCGCGCACCGCCTCGGAAATCAGGAAGCTGCGCGCCTCGGGATGAAAGAGGCAGGTGGGATGGAACTGGATGAATTCCATGTTCGCGACCTTCGCTCCGGCGCGCCACGACATGGCCACGCCGTCCCCCGTGGCGATGCCGGGGTTGGTCGTATAAAGGTAAACCTTGCCGCAGCCGCCGGTGGCGAGCACGACCCGGTCGCTGCGCAGCGCGAGGACTTCGCCGGTCGCCTCGTTGAGCACGTAAACGCCGAGGCAACGGTCGCTGCTCACGTAGCCCAGCTTGCCCAGCGTGATGAGATCCACGGCCATGTGGTTTTCGAGCACGGAGATCTGCGGATGCCTGGCGATGGCGTCCAGCAGGGCGCCCTCGATCTCGCGACCCGTGACGTCGCGGGCGTGCAGGATGCGGCGTTTTGAATGGCCGCCTTCGCGCCCGAGGTCGAGCTCGTGCGAGCCATCGGGGAGTTCACGTTCATCGAAGTGGACGCCGAAATCGATCAGCTCACGGATGCGCGCGGGGCCATCGGTGATGATGGTGCGCACGACCTGCTCGTCGCACAAGCCGGCACCGGCCTCGAGCGTGTCCTGCACGTGGAGTTCGAAGGAATCCTCGGTGCTGGTGACGCTGGCGATGCCGCCCTGCGCCCAGGCGGTATTCGATTCCGCGCGGGCGCGCTTGGTGATGATGGCGACGCGGCCATGACCCGCGGCCTGGAGCGCGAAGCTCAGCCCCGCGATGCCGGAGCCGATGACGATGAAATCATACTCATTCATCGCAGGCGGAGATTATCGATGAGCCGCGTGCGGCCGAAGAAAACGGCGAGTGCGATGACGGTGTTGCGGTCGGCGTGGGAAACAGGCTGGAGGGTGTCGGCATCGGCGAGTTCAAGGTAGTCGATGCGTGCGAGAGTAGAGGCCGCGATTTTTTTTACCATTAATTGCCGCAGGCGGGCCGTGCTCTTCTCGCCGCCCTGCCAGGCTTTCCGGGCGGCGAGCAGTGCGGCGCGCAAAACCGGAGCCTGCTCGCGCTCTTCGGGCGAGAGGTATTGATTGCGCGAGCTGAGCGCCAGGCCGTCGGGCTCGCGGACCGTCTCGACGGCGACGATGCGCACCGGGACGTGCAGATCGCGCACCATGCGACGGATGACGGCGCACTGCTGGAAGTCCTTGAGGCCAAAGACGGCAATCTGTGGCCGGATGATCTGGAAGAGCTTGAGCACCACCGTGCAGACCCCGCGAAAATGGCCCGGGCGCGATTGCCCGCAGAGAAGGGTGGAGACGGTGGTCTCCTCCACGTAGGTCGAAAAGCCTTCCGGATAGATTTCCGCGGGCGTGGGGTGGAAGATCACGTCGACGCCGCGTGCGGCGCACAGTGCTTTATCCGCCGCGAAGGGGCGTGGATAGCGGGAGAAATCCTCCTTGGGTCCAAACTGCGTGGGATTGACGAAGATGCTGACCACGACCGTCCCGCGCGGTCCGGCCAGGGCGCGGGCGCGATCGATCAACGCGGCATGCCCGCGATGCAGTGCTCCCATGGTCGGGACGAGCACGATGGGGGCGGGGGCGGCCTGGGGGAGGCGCTGGGCGGCGGAGATGGAACCGATGACTTTCAAGAAAGAGGGAGGGCGGGGACTTCGGATACGGAATCTAGGCCGATTGGGCAAGGCTTTGGGTGGGAAGGGGAGGATGTGGAGCGGTGATCAAGGCACAGAAGGGAGGGAGGGGTTGACGCGTGGACGAATTCAAAGGTCGGAACTAGCCGAAACTCCCTGTAAGTGGTGCCGAGGGCCAGAAGCCGGGACGGGCTAAAGCCGGACCACTTGGTTTCCGTGAGAGTAGGTTCATGTGGCTGCGGGTGCAGCTCGAATAATGAAAGGTCGGAACCAGTCGGAACTCGCCGGACTTCTCTGTAACCCTCGATGAGAAATGGGTCGGAGGTTCACTTTCTGGAACTGGATTGCATTGGTATTTGAGTAATCAATAAAGCCACAAAGCATATAGTGAGCGCTCAAATATCGGATGTCAAATGGAAGCTGCTGAACCTCCTTGGTCGATGGGGCCGAGCTTGGGCATGCATCGTCGCTCTCCAACTCCGCGACCACAGCCCGACCCAAGACAATCTCAATGTGGAACGGGGCTACGTGGAACGCCTTATGCTCTTATTTCTAATAATTATTGTAATTATTATCACAACTTATGAACGCACTCACCCGCCCACGATATCAGCGTGGCTTTACGCTCATTGAAATCATGATCGTTGTCGCCATCATCGCCCTGCTCGCGGCGATCGGTACCTCCAACATGCTGCGCGCCCGCAAGCGCGCCCAAGCCGCCAAGATCCTGGACGACTTGCGCACGATCGATGGAGCCCTCGATCAATACGCGATTGAATTCAACAAAAGCGAGGGAGCCCCGGCGGAATTTGCCGACCTTCAGCCCTATATGAAGCGGATGAACAAGCTGTCCCTGCTGGGCGCCGATGTTTTCGGCCAGGCATACGGCCCTTATTCCGTCGATTTTACGCCGAAAGTCGCGGATTTTACCTTTAGTTCGCTCTCGGACGTCGCGCCGGCGGAGTTCTGGTCACCCTACAAATAGGTCGTGCGCGGGGGGGCGCATGCTGAAGAAGGCGACGGCTGCGGATACAATCGCCTGTAGCTAATCCGGAGCCGCCAAGGCTCAGGAGAAGGCGGCGATTTTCCGTTTGCTCTTGGCTTCCTCACTCGCCGTCACCGGCACTTCATCCTGCACGTCCTTCTCGATGAGGGTAATGATGTAGTTGCTCAGCGAGCGGCGATCCTTCTTCGCTTTGACTTTGGCGAGTTCGAGAAGGTCTTCAGGGCAGCGGAATGCGGTGTATTTGCTCATATAAAAAAAGGAAAGCGGTCAGGGATGGAGATAATGCGTTTGGCGAAGTGGTCGAGGCGAGCAGCGGGATGTCATCCTCGCTTCCATCTTCTCAATACGGTTATCGCACAGAAGTATCGCTATGGATGCTCTGCAAGCGCATTATTTTCAAAATCGCGTCGTCATTCCGACGCGAGTCTACACCTCGCGATGCGTGCGATAATTAGAGACGAAATCCTGACGAAATGCGGCAAAGGTGCCGGCTTCGATTTCCTGGCGAACACGCCACATCAAATTCAGATAAAAGTGCAGGTTGTGTAGCGAAATCAGCCTCAATCCGAGTATCTCCTCGGCCTTGACCAAGTGGCGCAGATAGCCGCGGGTAAACTGTCGGCAGGCCTCGCAGGTGCAACCCTCCTCGATCGGCCCCTGATCGTAAATATAAGGCGCATTTTTGAGATTGATCGTGCCTTGGGCGGTAAAGGCGGTGCCGTTGCGCGCCAGGCGCGTGGGCAGCACGCAGTCGAACATATCGATGCCCCGGGCGACCATCTCGAGCATCTGCGGCGGGGTGCCGAGACCCATGGCGTAGCGCGGACGGTCGGCGGGCAGGTACGGCTCGGCCGATTCGATGGCGGCCATCATCTCCGGTTCGGGTTCGCCGACACTCACTCCGCCCACCGCATAGCCGTCGAAGCCGATCGCCACCAGCGCCTCGGCGCTTTCGCGGCGCAAGTCGGGGAAGCTGGAGCCTTGGACGATGCCGAACTTCAGGCCCGGCGTGGGCACTTCCTTGCACTTCGCTGCCCAACGCAGAGTGCGGGCGAGGCTGTCGGCGGCGTAATCGCGCTCGCAGGGGAAGGGCGGGCACTCATCGAAGAGCATCGCGATATCGGAGCCGAGCGTGGCCTGGATCTCCATGGCCTCGCGCGGGCCGAGGAAGCACGGCGCGCCATCGAGATGGTTTTGAAAATGCACGCCCTCCTCGGTGATCTTGCGCAGCTTCGCGAGCGAG
>NZ_JBDUCX010000107.1:0-21389 GCF_040003245.1 Chthoniobacter sp. | reverse complement strand
GGCGGAGTATGCGGTGCGGCCGATAGCTTCCCTACCGGCAGGAGGCAAACCAAGGTCATCAACCGGAGTATTTTCGTGACGTTCATGGATCTCGGCCATCGTTGTATCCCTTCCGGGTCGCCGAGGAAAGACCGCGTTGCGGAAGATCCCGCACACCCGCGGCGGGGCCCCTTCCTGGCCGGCGTGGCTTTTTTGTGCGCGACAGAGTTCGTCCCTCGCGGTTTTAACAGAACCATGAAGTCTCCCCAGCATTCACCCCTCCGCATCCTTACCACCGTGATGGCCGGCCTCGCCGCGTGTCTCTGGATGACCACGGCGCCGGCCGAAGAACCCGCCAAGTCCGCCGGATCCACCCCGGAGCAGGAGGCGAAGTTTATCGCCACGCTGACCAACGCCACATTGAAGGGCCGCTGGTGCGGAGTGAAGGACGGGAATCTCGGGCCGGAGAAGGAAGACTCCTATACCATCGTGAGCGTCACGAAACTCGGCGGGGACAAGTGGCTGATCAACGCGCGCCTCCCCTACGGCGGCAAGGAAATCGACTTGCCGATTCCCGCGCAAGTGAAGTGGGCGGGCGACACGCCGATCCTCGTCCTGGACAATATCAGCATGGGCACACCACGCGCCTACTCCGCGCGGGTCATGATTTACGAAAAGACTTATTCTGGCTGGTGGGCCGCGCCAGATCACGGCGGCTTGTTGAGCGGCGTCATCGTCAACGGGAAGAATTAACCTCGGAGCGATCAAGCTTGGACGATCAAAGCACTCCCCCTCGAATACTGAATTCGCGACGCGCACCGCGGTCGGGGGCATCAGCTTTCGTCCATCCGGACTACCGCCCGGGGCGTCTGGGATCGGCCTGGTGGGGCGGGCCGTTGCTCCCCTGCCTGCTGCTGGTCATCGCGGTAGTGTTATTCAAGTTTGGGGGCGAGGCGTGGTGGTGGAATATCGGCGGCGGCCTCTGCACTGGCGGCGGCCTGACGCTCGGTTGGCGCCAACGCAATCGTTTCCGCTCCGGCGGCGATCTGCGCAAGCTCTATGGCAGGAGTGGATAGTGCCGCCACCCGCGTTACTCGTAGACGTAGCCGAGATAGAACGTGATGCGGCCGTCCGGCAGGCGGCGGATGTTGGTGATGTAGATCGGTTTTCTACCGCCGAGTTGCGAGCGACTGGAGGGCACGGTGTAGGGCGTAAAGGAGTCGTTGGAATCGCTCGGATAAGGTACGGTCTTGAGGAAGACCAGCGGGCCGGCCGGCCCATCGACGCCATGGGATTCCTCCAGCACCGGGTGCTTGCCGACGACGTGCCAGATCATCAGTCCTTCGCCGGGAAGGCGCTGGTCGAAGCCTTGGCGGCGGCGATTTTCGAGGAGCAGGTATTCGCTGCCATCGGCGCGCATGGGGATCTTGAAACATTGGTTGTCGGTGCCTTCGACTGGGGACAGGATGAGCTTCTGCTTCACGGCGGGATCGAGGACTGCAGGCTTTAGCCAATCGAGCCGTTCCTTGCACCACGCGCACATGTGTTGCGGCTGGCCGCCACCCGTCTGTTGCGACATGAGCGACCAGGCACCGACGCCTTCCGAGCCCGGATTCTCGGGGCGCGCGTAGAGGTCGGGCAGGCCGAGCATGTGGCCGAACTCATGGCAAAAGACGCTGATGTTGGCCATGAATTTGCCGCCCTCGGGGCAGATGAGATAGGGCCACATTTTCCCGCGATATTTTACCGAAGAGCGGTGCGGCCAGAAGACGCTGCCGCGATTGGTGGTGCGGAAGCGATCGCCGGCGTAAAGGAAGATCAGGCCGTCCACGTCCTTGAGACAGTCATCCCCTTCCCGCTTCAACAGTTGGTCGAGCGCCTCGGTGAATAAGGCCAGGCGAGGATTCACCGGCAGTTGCGGATATTCCGGCCGCGTCTTGCTCACGGGCACCCAGTCGAAGACGTGGCCCGAGACATTGAGATGACCGACGGAGATCTCCTGGTAATAATCGTGCAGGCTGCCGAAGACGGGCTGGCCGGTGATGTTGTTTTTGTGGGCGTAGGTGCCGCTGCTAAAGAGCATCTCCTCCCAGGCGGAAGTGGGAATGGCGTCGTTGTGCTTTACGTCGGGGAACTCGATGGGGACGACCGCAAGGCGGTAGGTGTCCTTTTTCCAAGGCGGCAGCGGCGGAGGTGCGTTGTTGCGCGTGTCCTCGGTGGGACTGGGTGCGAGTTTTACCGTGACCTGAGACTCCGCGCCATCGCGCCGGTAGGTCAGATGAACGGTGTCGCCGGGTTCCTTGTCGGCCAGCGCGTCGGTCACGGCCAGGGCGATGCCGAGGCTCGCGTCGTTGACCTTCACCAGCACATCGCCGGGCTTCAGTCCCGCGACAGCCGCCGGGCTGTCCGGTTGGACGGAGCGAATGGCGATGCCATCTTCACTCTCGGTCGCGGCCATCCCCAAGCCCAACACCGCGCGACGCTCCGCGAGCTTTTTCGGATGGCTCTGGGCAGCCAGGCTGGCGGCAAGCGTGAGCGGCTGGCCGTCACGCTCGACGCCCAGCGTCACCGTTTCGCCGGGCACATGCGCCAGCAAGACATTGCGAAATTCATCCACCGTGCCCACGGACTGCTTGTCGACCAGGCGCAAGCGGTCGCCCCGCTGCAAACCCGCCACTTTCGCAGGTGAGCCAGCGGCCACATCCACGATCGAAAGCTGGCCGTTGCTATTCGCTTCCACATCGACGCCGAGATAACCGCTCAAGCCCACGGAACCTTCCGTGGCTGGGTTCAGCGTCGTCTTTTGGGCGGTCTCCACGGTCTTGAATTCCGCGAGATCTGGCGGCAGATCGCTGCCTAGACCGGGGCTGACCGCGCCGAACGAAAGAAGGCTGAGGACGCCCGCTCGGAACCAGCAGGCGAGGAAAGTGCGAGGCTCGGGGGAGGAACTTGGCATGGCCCAAGGAGAAATGTTTGCACGGCGTTCGTCGAGCGGGACTTGCGAGCAAATACGCGACGCTTGGAAAATCCGCTTGCCAGTGCTCCGCGCTCGCTGAGGATGACGGTTATCCATGATATTGACCGTGCGTCCTGGCCCCCACCCGCGCACGCTTCTCCGTCGGCACATCCTGTGGCTGGCGACGGGATTGATTTTCGCCCCTTTCCTGCACGCGGCTACGGTCGAAGAGGCGCAGGCGCTCTTTCTCGGTGGAAATTATACCGGGGCCGCAACGGCAGCAGCCGGGGGCGCGCACGACCAACCGGAAGAGGCGACGTGGCCACTGCTCCAGGCCGAAGCGCTGAATGCCGTGGGGCGCTACCAGGAGGCGCGAGCGGTGCTTGATCCTGCCATCGAGCACTCGCCCAATTCGCTGCAACTCCGGCTCGAGTCCTACAAGACGCTGCGCGCTCTCGGTGCGGTCGACGATGCGGCCAAGCAGCTCGCGGAGCTCGACCGACTCGGGGGCGCGCGCGCGTGGGCGTATCGTTCGCCCGAGGACCGTGTGGCGCTGGCTCGGGCCGCGTTGCTCGTCGGCACGGATCCGAAGAAGGTGCTGGACCAGATTCTCGATCCGCTGCGCAAGTCGCAGCCCGACTTTCGCGATACCTACCTGGTGAGCGGTGAACTGGCCTTGAGCAAGAACGACTTCGCGCTGGCAGCCAGGATCTTCGGCACGGGGGTGAAGAAGTTTGGGGAGGACCCTGATTTCTGGTTTGGCCTCGCGCGCGCTTTTGCCTCGAGCGATCCCGAGGCGGCGCAGAATGCGCTGGAGCAAACGCTGAAGTTCAATCCGAACCACCTTGCGGCGCAGTTGCTCATCGCCGATGAATTAATTGACGGCGAGAATTACGACGACGCGGCGCAAGCGCTGACGAAGGCGCTGGCGATCAATCCGCATCTCGCCGAGGCGCATGCCTACCGGGCGGTACTCGCGCATTTGCGGGCGGATCCGAAGACGGAAGCGGTCGAACGCACCGAGGCGCTCCAGCTCTGGTCGACCAATCCGGCAGTGCCGCATCTCATCGGCCACAAACTTTCGCAAAAGTATCGGTTTGCCGAGGGTGTGGCGCTCCAGCGCGAGGCGCTGAAATGGGATCCCAATTACCTTCCCGCCAAGTCCCAGCTCGCCAATGACCTGCTGCGTCTGGGCGGCCATGACGACGAAGCCTGGCAACTCGCCGACGAAGTGCAGAAGGCCGATCCCTACGACGTGGTGGCTTACAACCTCACGGAATTGCATGACGCCATCGCCCATTTCGAGACGCTGAGCAGCGCACACTTCAACGTGAAAATGGACCCGCGGGAAGCCGGGATCTACGGACCGAAGGTGGTGAGCCTGCTGGAGCGCGCCCACGAAACGCTGACCAAAAAATACGGCCTGACGCTGCACGACAAGACGATCGTGGAGATCTTCCCCGACCAGAAAGATTTTGCGATCCGCACCTTCGGTTTGCCGGGAGGCGCGGGTTATCTGGGCGTGTGTTTCGGTCGCGTCATCACTGCCAACAGCCCCGCCTCGCGCCCCAATTCGCCGAATTCGTGGGAGGCCGTGCTGTGGCACGAGTTCTGTCACGTGGTGACGCTCACCCTCACCGAGAACAAGATGCCGCGCTGGCTCAGCGAGGGCATCAGCGTTTACGAGGAGCGCCAGGCCCGGGGCAACTGGGGCGAGCAAATGAAACCGCGCTACCGGGCGATGATCCTCGGCGAGGATCTCACGCCGATGAGCCAGCTCAGTGCCGCGTTTCTGAAGCCGAAGTCCCCCGCGCACCTCGGGTTCGCCTACTATGAGTCATCGCTGGTCGTCGAATGGCTGGTCGAGCATTGGGGGCTGGAGAAGGTGAAAGCGCTGCTCGCCGATCTCGCGCGAGGTGTGGAAATCAACGCGGCCCTGGCCGCGCATTTCGCCCCCATCGAACAGCTCGATGCGGACTTTGCTGCCCATGCTGTGGAGATCGCGAAGAACACCGGACCGAAGCTAGACTGGACGCCGCCTGGGGCCGCGGATTTTGCCAGCGCGAAGCGGCTCAATGATTTCATCGCGAAGAACCCGGACAATTTCACCGCCCTCACCGAGCGCGCAAAGGAATTGATCGAGGCAAAGAAATGGACCGAAGCGAAAGCGCCGCTGCAAAAGCTGATCGAGCTCTATCCGAACCAGCACGACGCCGGCAGCGCTTATGCGACGCTCGCCCATGTCCACCGCATGCTCAAGGAGTCCGAGGCCGAAATTGCCATGCTGAACAAGCTCGTCGAGTTGAACAGTGACGCTGTGGACGCGTTTGAGCGACTGATGCAAATCGCCGCCGAGCGCAAGGACTGGCCCGGCGTGCTGGCCAATGCCGACCGGTTCGCGGCCGTCAACCCCTTGAGTCCCATTCCGCACCGTTTTGCGGCGGACGCTCACGAGGCCCTGGGCGAGAAACCGGGCGCCATCTCCGACTATCGAACACTGCTTCAGCTCGGTCCCTCGGACCCCGCGGAAATCCATTACCGGCTGGCTCACCTGCTCCATTCCATCGGCGACGTCGCGGCGAAACGCGAAGTAATCCTGGCGCTGGAAGACGCACCGCGTTTCCGCGCCGCACTGCAGCTCCTGCTCGAAATCGACGAACCGGCTGGCAAGCCCGCACCGGGCTCCACCACCGACGACGCCAAATGACCATGCCGCGTCGCCTCTTACCCCTCCTGGTCACCCTGCTCGTCCTTTCCGCCAGCCTCGGCTACGCGCAGTGGCGGCGTCGCAATAGCGAGGGACCGATCTACTATACCGAAGGCGGCGACATGGTGGACTCACGGACGGTGAAGACCGCCCGCGAAATCGCCTCGCACAGCACGGGCACGCCGGAATGGAAGAACCCGCCGGAGTTTTCGCGCGATGTCTTTACCTTCGTCCGCATCATTCGCGATCGCGATCCCTACGGCTCGCCGAGTTCCGGCAGTTGGATCACCGATTTTCCTGACAGCGACCTGAACCTTTCCTTTCGGCTCCAGCAGATGACTTCGATCAAGGTGAACCCCGATGGGCGAGTGCTGCGGCTGACCGATCCGGAGCTGTTTCGCTATCCATTCATCTACATGGTCGAGCCCGGCGCCCTGATGTTGCGCGACGAGGAAGTCGAAATCCTGCGCCGCTATCTGCTGAATGGCGGCTTTTTGATGGTCGACGATTTTTGGGGCGAATGGCAGTGGGAAGGTTTCGCGGAGCAGATGAAGCGCGTCTTCCCGGATCGCGAGTTCACGGAGCTCCCGATGAGCCACGAGATCTTCCACTGCGTCTTCGACCTCGGCACGGAGAAGAACAAATTGCAGACGCCCAACGAACGCCTTGGCTCGATGAGCAAGTATTCCGGCGTGACGTGGGAGCGGCACGTGCAAAAGGACGGTGGCTACGAGGAGTGCACAGAAATGCACGTGCGTGCGCTCTACGACGACAAAGGCCGCATCATGGTCCTCGCGACACACAACTGCGACAATGGCGACGCCTGGGAACGCGAGGGCGAGGACGACTATTTCTTCCACGAATTCTCGGAAAAGCGCGGCTTTCCGCTGGGCATCAACATTATCTTCTACGTGATGACGCACTGACGTTTCACCTTCTACTCATGACCAAACAGCCTCCTCCCGTCCCTGTCGCCGATCCTGACGCCAAAATCTTCGAGCAACTGCAGGCCGCGCGACCGCGGATCCTCGCGGAGCTCGGGAAAGTGATCATCGGACAGCAGGACGTCATCGAGCAAATCCTCGTCGCGCTGCTCGCCGGTGGGCATTGTCTCATCACCGGCGCGCCGGGGTTGGCCAAGACGCTGCTGGTCAAGAGCATCGCGCAGATTTTCCACCTGGAATTTCGCCGCATCCAGTTCACGCCCGATCTCATGCCCACGGACATCACCGGAGTGGAGATCCTGCAGGACACTTCCGAGGGCCGTCAGCTCTCCTTCGTGAAGGGGCCGATCTTCGGCAACATGATCCTTGCGGACGAAATCAATCGCACGCCGCCCAAGACCCAGGCTGCGCTGCTTGAGGCGATGCAGGAGCATCAGGTCACGGCCAGTGGACGCCGCTATGTCCTGCCCGAGCCGTTCTTTGTCCTCGCCACGCAGAACCCGATCGAGATGGAAGGCACCTATCCGCTGCCCGAGGCGCAACTCGACCGCTTCATGTTCAATGTGGTCATCGATTACCTCCCAGAGGACGATGAAGTCGCGGTCATTCAGCGGACTACCTCGCTCGGCGGCGAGAAGATCGACACGCTCTTCACGGGCGAAGACGTCCTCGCCTTTCACGCGCTGATTCGCAAGGTGCCGATCGCCGAGGATCTCGTGCGCTTCGCCGTGCGAATTGCCGCGGCGACCCGGCCTCGCCAGCCCGGGACGCCGGCCTTCGTCAACGATTGGGTAAGCTGGGGCGCCGGCACTCGGGCCGCGCAATTTCTGACCCTCGGGGCAAAAGCCCGCGCCCTGCTCAAGGGTCGCGCGCATGTGACGAAGGAAGATCTCATCGCCCTCGTCGCCCCGGTCTTGCGCCATCGCGTGCTGATTAATTACCGGGCCGAGGCGGAAGGCGTGGGCGTGGGCAAAGTCATCGAGCGCGTGTTGGAAAGTGTGAAATAGCCGTCTATGGCCGCTCCCCTGCCCCGCGCTTCCTCGAGCCTGCTCGACCCTGCGGCGCTCATGTCGATCCGCAATCTCGAGTTGCGGGCCCGCACAGTAGTCGAGGGATTCTGGCACGGGCTGCATCGCTCGCCGTATCACGGCTTTTCAGTGGAATTCACCGAGTACCGGCCTTACACGCCGGGTGACGACCCGCGGTATCTTGACTGGAAACTCGCCGGGCGCACGGACCGTTATTTCATTAAGAAATTTGAAGACGAGACGAACCTGCGCTGCTACCTGCTCGTCGATCTGAGCCGCTCGATGAGCTTCGGTTCACAAGGCTATTCCAAGGCGGAATATGCCCGCACACTGGCCGCGACACTGGGTTGGTTTCTCTCCCAGCAGGGTGACGCGATCGGCTTGCTGACCTTCGACGGTGCGGTGCGCGAGTATTTGCCGGCCCGGCATCGCCCCGGGCATTTGCGGCAGCTCATGCTTGCGCTGGAGAAACCCGCCGAGGGCCGCGCCACCGATCTGGCCGCGCCGCTGCGGCGCATGGTGGAACTGGTGCGCAAGCGCGGACTCGTCGTCTTGATCAGCGATTTGCTCGCGCCCATTGACACGTTCGCGGGTCCCCTTGGTCTTCTCACCGCCGGCGGGCATGAAGTCATCGTCTTCCAAGTGCTCGATCCAGCGGAGGTGAATTTCGATTTCACGGTGGCCGCACGATTCGAAGACCTCGAGACCGGCCGCGATGTCTTTCTCGATCCGGCGCTGGCCCGCGGAAACTATCAACGGCGCCTTGGCGAGCATCTGAATGCGGTGCGCGAAACCTGCCAGGGGCTGGGCATCACGCACGTCCAGCTCTCCAGCGCACAGTCCCTGGAGACGGTCCTTTTCGATTTTCTCAAGGCCCGTGCAGACCGTGGCAAGGTTATTCGCCGACGAGCGCCTGCGGCGTAAAACCCACCAAGTCCCCCATGAACCTCCACCTCATCCTTCTAGCCGCGCTGCTTTGCCCGGCTTTGGGCTTCGCCGAAAATTTACCGGTGTTATCCGGGATCGACGCACAGCCACTGGCCGCACAGGCCCGGCGGTTGGCCGACGCCCTCGAGATCACTGGATCGCCATTAAGCGGAGATGAGAAGGCCGTGCTCAACGCCGCTGTAAATCTCTCCGACGCCGATACGGCCAGCGCGAAAATCCAGGCCGTGCTCGATCCCCATTGCCTCGTGGGGGTGAACATCAATCCGGAGATGCGGGTAAAAGTCACTCCCGGTTCGGTGAAGGCAGATTTGATCGAGCAAGGCTGGTGCACTTTTCTGATCAAAGTGATCAACGAGGCGGGTACCACCGCTCCCCTCAATGTCTTCAGCCCGCAGGCCCAGTCGCTCTACAGCGGTGGCTCCGCCCGCAACGTATCGGACATGCGATTGCGCCCACGGAGCGGCGCCGCGGAACCGATTAAGGAAGCTGATCTCTGGCTTGATCTCCAGATGTTTGACAAGCCACCTCTCCAGCCCACCCTGAGCGGCTTGCACCTCGAATATCGCCTCGTTTCGCTCTATTCACGCGATGCTGGAAAACGTGAGGCGACGCTGACATTCGATGTCGGCCAGGGCACGCAGGATCTCGGCTTTCGGAGCGAGACGGCGCTGCTCTTCTCCGCGGCGACGGCCCGGGAAGTCGTCCTACGGGTCCATGACGAACACGGCGCGCCGACAACCGGCAGCTTCGTCATTCGCGACCGGATGCAACGGGTCTATCCATCCACCGCCAAGCGGCTCGCGCCCGATTTTGGGTTTCAACCGCAGATCTATCGCGCCGATGGCGAGAAAGTCCGTCTACCCGATGGCGACTACACGTTCGAATTCTCGCGCGGACCGGAATCCGTGGCCCACACCCAAACCGTGCACATCGATGCCAAGGCCCGCGAGCTGGCTTTCCAGGTCGAGCGCTGGATCGACCCGGCGCAGCTTGGCTGGTGGTCGGGCGATCATCACATTCACGCTGCCGGCTGCGCACACTACACGAATCCCACCGAAGGAGTACTGGCGCAGGACATGATGCGCCACTGTCTGGGCGAGGATCTGAAAGTCGGCTGCAATCTCACCTGGGGCCCGTGCTTTGATTTCCAAAAGCAGTTCTTCACCGGGCATGAGGACAAGGTTTCGCAATTTCCGTATTTGCTCCGTTACGACATCGAGGTCAGCGGCTTTGGCTCACATCGCTCCGGGCATCTGTGCCTGCTGCGGCTGCGGGACCAAATGTATCCGGGTGGTGCGTCGAAGGGCCACTGGCCCACTCTGGGGCTGAACACCCTGCGCTGGGCCAAGGCGCAGGGCGCGCTCGTCGGCCCCGCCCATTCCGGCTGGGGTTTGCAACCCATCGCGGAGGATGATCCCCAGCGTCTCAGCCCTAAACCCCCGGCCGGTCCCACCACCACCCAGCTTCCCAACTACGTCATTCCACCGTTCAGCGGCATTGGCGCAAATGAATACATCGTGGACGTCACCCACGAGTTGCCGGGGCCAGACGGCAAGCCGGTGCCCGCGGTCGATTTCATGTCCATGGTCGATACGCCATATCCGTGGGAACTAAACATTTGGTATCACACGCTGAATGTCGGCTTCCGCACTCGGATCAGCGGCGAGACGGATTTCCCGTGCATCTACGGCGAGCGGGTTGGCCTGGGCCGTTCTTACGTGAAGCTCCCCGAGAAATGGAATTATGAGGATTGGTGCGAGGGTATTCGCGCCGGACGCAATTACGTGAGCGATGGCCTCAGCCATCTCATCGACTTTCGCGTCAATGAAACGCACGTCGGGGAAAATGGCAGCGAGTTGCGTCTCCCATCACCGGCCAGTGTGCACATTTCCGCGCGGGTGGCCGCGCGGCTGAATGAAACGCCGAACGATGAGATTCGCCGGGCCCCAGTCGCGCAAAAGCCCTACTGGAACATCGAGCGCGCGCGGCTCGAAAGAACCCGCGAGGTGCCCGTCGAGGTCATCGTCAACGGCCAGTCCGTGTCCACCCGGCGCATCGTCGCCGACGGCCAGCTCCAGGATATCTCCTTCGACGCGAAGATCGAACGCAGCAGTTGGATCGCCCTGCGCATCCTGCCGTCCTCGCACACCAATCCAATCTTCGTGCTGGTAGGCGGCCAACCCATCCGGGCCTCGAAACGCAGCGCCGAGTGGTGCCGGAAATCGGTCGACCAATGCTGGTCGCAGAAGGATGCCACCTATGCCGTTTTCGAGTTGGCCGACGCTCGGGCCGCCTACGAACATGCCCGGCTAACCTACGATCGGCTGATCACCGAATGCCTCGCGGAATGAACAAAACTCAACCAGTCCCGCGGCAACTCTTCGCATGAGTTTCCTCGCGCCACTCTTTGCCCTCGGGGTACTCGCGGTTGCCGGACCGATCCTCTTTCACCTCATCCGCCGGACGACTCGCGAGAAAACGCCGTTCAGCACCCTTATGTTTCTGGAGCCTTCGCCGCCGCGCATTACCAAGCGCAGCCGGCTGGAGAATGTGGGGCTGCTCCTGCTGCGTTGTCTCGCCCTCGCCCTGCTCGCCCTGGCGTTCGCCCGCCCTTTTCTCCAGCGCGTGCTGCCTGGTCCGCCGCCTGGCTCCGGTCAACGCATCGTGATCCTCGCGGATACGAGCGCGAGCATGCGGCGGGAAAACCTTTGGGCCGAAGCTCGCGCGAAGATTGAAGAACGTGTGCGCACCGCCCATCCGACGGACGAAATCGCGCTGCTGACTTTCGACCGCGAGATGCACACGGTGATGAGCTTTGAGGAATGGAGGAAAACCGCGCCAGACGAGCGCGCCGCCGCCACCACCCAGCGCCTCGCTGCCATCACTCCAAGATGGAACGCGACGCGGCTCGATGCCGCACTACTGCATAGCATCGAAGCGCTCGACCAGGCCGGCCAATCGCTGCAAGGCAAGCGCGAGATCGTCGTCGTCAGCGACATGCAGGAAGGCGCACAACTCGACGGCCTGCAAGGCTACCAATGGCCGCGTGGCATCAGCGTGACGATCGATCCGGTTTCCGCGCGAGCGCAGGAGAACGCCGCGGCGCAATGGCTCTCCGAGAGCGAGGAAAGTGACAAGCCTGGCGAGGAGGTCCCCTTGCGCGTGCGGGTCAACAATGCCGCCGAATCAAAGCACGAGCAGTTTCAACTTCGCTGGCAGGGCGCGCCCGAGGGCACTTTGCCGATTGACGCGTACGTTCCCGCCGGCCAGGCGCGGATCGTTCGTATTACGAAGCCACCGGCGGGCGCTACCGCCCTGGCGCTGAGCGGTGACGATACGCCTTTTGACAATACGCTCTCCATTCTGGCGCCCCAACCGGCACAACTGCCGGTCCTCTTTGTTGGCCCGGATGCGGACGAGGACCCCCATGGTTCGCTCTACTACCTGCGCCGGGCCTTCCCTAAAACCGCCCACCAAAACGTCGAGATTCTCGCGCATCGGGATGGGTCCGCCGTCCCCGCTTATCAACTCCAGCAAGCGCAGCTTCTGGTTCTCGGCGAGACGACCGCGAGTGCTCCCCTCGCCTCGGCGCGACAATTCGCCCGCGACGGCAAGATCGTCGTCCTGCCGCTAACCTCCGCGACCAGCGCAACCACCCTCGGCCAAACATTGGAGATGCCCACACTTTCCGCGCCGGAGGCCACGGTTAAGGACTACGCGCTGCTCGCCCAGATCGATTTCCGGCATCCGCTTTTCGCCGCCTTCGCCGATCCGCGCTTCAGCGACTTCGCCAAGATTCATTGGTGGAAATACCGCCGCCTCGATGCTTCCGCACTCCCGGGTGCGCAGACGCTGGCGCAATTCGATAGTGGCGATCCCGCGATCGTCCAGGTGCCGCTGGGCAAAGGCAGTGTCGTTGTTTTTACGAGCAGTTGGCGGCTCGCCGACAGCCAACTCGCACTTTCGTCGAAGTTCGTTCCCCTGCTCCAAGCCTTGCTCGAGCAGAGCAGCAGCCTGCCTCCGCAGAAAGCACAGTATTTCGTGGGCGACGACGTGCCGCTGCCCACCGGTCCCCAACCAATCACCGTCCGCAAACCGGACGGCAAGGAACTGGCGGTCGCTCCCGGGGCGAAGTTTTCCGATACCGATCAACCGGGAGTTTACGCCGTGTCACCCGGGACCCAGCGCTTCGTCGTGAATCTCTCCCCGGATGAAAGCCGCCTGGCGCCATTTTCCACCGAGCGGCTCATCGCCCTCGGGGTTCCCTTGCACACGGTCCATGAAACGGCGGCGGAGGTTGCCCGACGCGAAGGTCAGGCCCAGGCCGTGGAGATCGAAAATCAGCAAAAGCTCTGGCGCTGGCTCCTGGTGGCGGCCCTCGGAGTATTGTTGCTAGAAACGCTTTTTGCCGGGAAACTCTCCCGTCCCGCCAGCGGTTCCACCACTGCATCCACATGATCACGCCGTTGCTCCAAACTGCCCTCGAGCCCGTTATCGACCGGCACCGCACACTCCGCAGATTGCGCTGGCTCGTTCTCGGGCTCGCGGTGCTGACCATCGCAGTCGCCGTGGCTGCGAAGCGACACGTGGCTATTCCAGATAGGAAACTCCTCGCGATCCTGCTCATCCTCGGCATCTACGGTGCGGCCCGCATCGCAGGAAGGCTGTGGCGGCCAAATTTCCAGACCGTCGCGCGACGGATCGAGCAACAGCATCCCGAGTTGCACGCGCTGCTGATTACCGCCGTCGAGCAAAAGCCCGATCCGCAGACCGGCAAATTCAACTTCCTCCAGCAGCGCGTCGTCCGGCAAGTCGCCGAGGAAGGCCGCAAGTCGAACTGGCTGGATGCCGTGCCCGGCTGGCGCCTGTGGAGCCTGCGGTTGATGGCCTGCATCTTCGCTGTCGCCACCCTCGCGCTGAGCTTTCGCACCACGCGGCCAGCGGCGACAGCCCTCGCGGAAAGTGTCCCCGCGGAAGCGGCGGTCACCGTGAATCCGGGCGACACTACGGTCGAGCGCGGCTCCGGGCTGGTCGTGCTCGCAGATTTTCATCGTCATCCTCCCGGCGAGGCCACACTCGTGGTGCAGCCGAAAAACCAGCCGGCGCAACGCATCCCGCTGGTCAAAAACCTGGACGACCCGGTCTTCGGCGGCGGCTTGCCGGAAGTCGACGCCGATCTCACCTACCACGTCGAATATGCGGGCCAGTCGACTCGCGATTTTTCCGTGAAGGTGTTCGAGCATCCTCGACTCGAGCGCGCGGATGCGACGTTGCGCTATCCAGGCTACACGAAGCTGCCGGAAAAGAAGGTGCCCGATACCCACCGGGTCAGTGGCGTCGAAGGCACGAAGCTCGATGTGTCCTTTCAACTCAACAAGTCGGTGAAATCCGCCACCTTGGTCGCCAAGGATGGCTCCACGCTTCCACTGGCTGTACAAGCGGACAAGGCGGTCGCCGAGTTGCGCGACTTTCCGCTGAAGGCCAGCCAGACCTATGAATTGAAGCTCGAGGATGCGGAGGGGCGCGCCAATAAGTTGCCGACGCAATTCATCGTCGAGGCGCTCCCGAATCGCCGGCCGGAGTTGAAATTTATCACCCCAAAAGGTGACCCTCGTGTTTCACCGATCGAGGAAGTCGCCTTCCAGGCCCAGCTCTGGGACGATTTCGGGCTGTCACATTACGGGCTCACCATCAATGTCGCGGGCCGCGGGGAAAAACAGATCGAGCTCGGGCACGACACGCACGCCGATGAAAAGAAGGACGCCGCTTATCTTTTGAAGCTGGAGGAGCTCGGAGTGAAACCCGACGAGCTCATTTCGTGGTTCCTGTGGGCGGACGATGTGGGGCCGGACGGGAAGGTCCGCCATACGGCAACTGACATGTATTTCGCGGAGGTGCGCCCGTTTGAGGAGATCTTCCGGCGGGACAACAGCGGCGGTGATGGGAGCGGCGGCCAGGGTGAGGGCGAGAGCACCAAGCTGGCGGAGATGCAAAAGCAAATCGTCAGTGCCACCTGGAACCTGAAACGGGCGGAAGATGGCCTGGAGAAACCGAGTGACAAGTATCTCAAGGACGAGCCGGTGGTGCGTGACTCGCAAGAGGAGGCGCTGAAAAAGGCCAAACAGCTCGTCGCCAAGGCGGAAGACCCGAAGCAGCACGCACTCGCGGAGAATGCGGCGCACGAGATGCAAACCGCGCTCGATCATCTCACCAAGGCCGCGACGTCCAACGCCCCGTTGTCCGACGCGCTCGCCGCCGAGCAGACTGCTTACGATGCGCTGCTCAAACTCGCGGCGCATGAATTTCGCGTGCAAAAGAACAAGCAGGGCAAGGGCACCGCGCAGCAGCGCCAGCAGCAGCAGCTCGATCAATTGGAGATGAAGGACGAGAAGGAGCGCTACGAGACCAATCGCGAGGCCAAGCCGCAAGAGAACGAACAGCAGCGCGAGCAACTGGCCATCCTCAATCGCCTCAAAGAGCTCGCGCAACGCCAGCAGGACATCAACGAACGGCTGAAGGAACTCCAGACTGCCTTGCAGGACGCGAAGACCGAGCAACAGAAAGACGAGATTCGCCGGCAGCTCAAGCGGCTCCAGGAGGAGGAGAAGCAAATGCTCGCCGACATCGATGAGACCAGGCAGAAGATGGGGAAATCCACCCAGCAAGCGCAGCTCGCTGACGAGAAGCAACAGCTCGATAAGACGCGTGATGAGGCGCAGCAAACCTCGGAGGCGATGGAGAAAGGCGCGCCTTCGCAGGCGCTGGCCAGCGGCACCCGCGCTCAACGCGATCTCCAGCAGTTGCGCGACGAGTTTCGCAAGAAGACCAGCGGCCAGTTCAGCGAGGAAATGCGGCAGATGCGCAACGACGCGCGTGAACTGGCCAAAAACCAGGAGGACCTTGCCGAGAAGCTGGCGCCACAGCCCGCGAAACCGGAACGTCCGACACTCGATGGCAGTGGCGAGCGGGAGCAACTCGCGGACAAATTTACCAAGCAGCAAGGCGACCTCAGCAAGCTGACGGAGAAAATGAAGGACGTCAGTGAAAAGGCCGAAGGCGCAGAGCCGCTGCTCGCCAGGGAGCTCTACGACACGCTGCGCAAGTCGACCCAGGCTGGCACGGACCAGACGCTGGAAAAGACGCAGCAACTCGCCCAGCGCGGCTATGCGGACGATGCCCGCCGGTTCGAGCAAAAGGCCCGGAAGGAAATCGAGGATCTGAAGACGGGTGTGGAGCACGCTGCGGAAAGTGTCCTCGGCAACGAGGCGGATGCGTTACGCGCCGCCCGGGCGGAAGTCGACGCGTTGAAGAAAGACTTGGAGCGTGAGATCGCGACCGCGCGACCGGACCTGGCCCAAACATCGCCGGCGGAGAAGGCCGGGGAAAAGTCCGGGATTGGCGCCAAAGGGCAGCCTCAACAGGACGGAAAACCGCAGCCAAGGAAAGATGGAAAGGAAGCGTCTGAGCAATCGCCAGAGGGCGGGCAGAAAGGGAGCGGCGACCAAAAAGGTGGCGGGCAGAAAAAGGGCGATGGAGAGCAAAAGAGCGATAGCCCAGCCGGCAATCAAACGGCCGATGGTAAAGGCGAAGGAGAAGGTAAACCTGGCCAGAACGGGAAAGCAGGCGGAGAACAAGCCGGCGCCAAGCCGCAGCAAGACGGCTCGTCACCCGGTGAATCCCCCGGAGGCGACAATGCCACCGTGCAGCAAGGTGGCAAGGGTGGAAACAACGGCTCCGCGGCGCAACACAATGGCAACAATGGCGGCCAGCGCGACGCGGGCCGACTCCGCCAATTGGCCAGTCATGCGGGCGAGAATTCGGGAAGTGGCGGAGATGGCGGGAATGGCGGTGGTGGTGCGGCCACGGCATTCGAGGGGCCTCTGACCGGCGATCGCTTTGTCGAGTGGTCGGATCGTTTGCGCAACGTCGAGGAAATGGTGGATGATCCCAATTTGCGCGCCGAGATCGCGCGTATTCGCGAAACGGCCAAGGGAGTTCGCGTGGATTTCAAGCGCAATGGAGCAGAACCAAAATGGGACATGGTGAAATCGAAGATCGGCAGTCCGCTCGCTGAATTGCATAATCGTCTGACCGAGGAACTCGCCCGGCGCGAGTCGAAGGAAAGCCTGGTGCCGCTGGATCGTGACCCAGTGCCACCCAAATACGCCGAACGCGTGCGACGTTACTACGAAGAACTCGGCCGGAGCCGTTGATGCTGCAGATTGCCGCGCTTTTTCTGGCTGGGCGGGATTGGCTATGGCCGGCGGTGGCCGTGGGCGGCGCGGTCCTTTGTGCCGTGACCTGGTCCTACCTGCGCACGCCCGCCCCTCACCTGCTCCGCCTCGCCTGCGCCGTCTTGAAACTGCTCGGCACCGCCATCCTGCTGGCGTGCCTGCTCGATCCGATGTGGTCTTCCCAGCGGGCCAAGCCGGGCGCCAATGTGCTGGCTGTCGTGGCCGACAATTCGCTGAGCATGACTTTGCACGATCGCAACGTCGCCGAGTCGCGCGGCGATGTGCTGCGGCGCGCGGTGAGCGGCCAAGGCAATCTCTGGCTCACGCGGTTGGGCGATAACTTCGAGGTGCGGGATTATCTCGCGGACACCCGCCTGCTGCCGTCCCAGAATTTTCGCGAGCTCTCCTTCGACGGCCGGGGCACGGCTCTCGGGCACACGCTCGAGCAACTCCTCGAGCATCACCACGGCCAGCCGCTGGCGGGCGTCATTCTGCTCACGGACGGCATCGCCGCTGATCCCGCCAATATGGAAAAGCTGCGCCAACTGCCGCCGCTCTATCCTGTGATCTTCACCCGCGACAGCCCCGCTCGCGATCTCGCCATCACCAACTCCGCAGTGACGCAGACTTCCTTCGAGGACGCCCCGGTTACCATTCAGGCCGACATCGCGGCCGTGGGATTTTCCGGCGAAGAAATCGTCGGCAAGCTCGTTCCGGTTGTAGCGGGCAAAACCGACGCCGACGAGAAGCCTATCGCCACGGAGACGGCCACCGTCCCCGCCAATGGCGAGAAAGTCGTCCTCCACTTTCAAATCCGTCCCGCCAAGACAGGCGTGTTGTTCTACCGGCTTAAAATCGCACCCACGCACCCCTCGACGCCCGAAGTGACGCTGGCCAATAACGAGAGCATCATCACCGTGGATCGCGGCGCCGGGCCGTACCGCGCGCTCTACGTGAGCGGACGTCCGAATTGGGAATACAAGTTCCTGCACCGCGCGGTGGAAGCAGACGACCAGACGCAACTCGTCGGGCTCATCCGCATCGCGAAGCGCGAGCCGAAGTTTTCCTTCCGCGGACGCACGGGCGAGGACAGCAATCCGCTCTTCCGCGGCTTCGGCAACCAATCGAAAGAAGACATCGAGCGCTACGATCAGCCGGTATTCACCCGGCTGAACACGGTCGATGAATTCGAATTGCGCGACGGCTTTCCGAAGACGCCCGAAGAGTTGTTCAAGTATCGCGCCATCATCCTCGATGATTTGGAAGCCGAGTTCTTCACCCAGGACCAAATGAGTCTGCTCCAGCGTTTCGTGAGCGAGCGCGGCGGCGGCTTGCTCATGCTCGGGGGAATGGAATCGTTTCGCGACGGCAAATACGGACGCACCGCGGTGGGCGATATGCTCCCGGTCTATCTCGATTCCAAGACCGAATCCAACCCTGAAGGCCCGCTCCATTTGGGTCTCACGCGCGAAGGCTGGTTGCAGCCGTGGGCACGGCTGCGGGCCAATGAAGCGGACGAGCGTCAGCGACTCGCCGACTTGCCGGAATTTGCCGTCTTCAATCGCACCGGCACCGCCAAGCCGGCGGCCACGGTGATCGCGACGGTGAACGATGGACACCACGATTATCCCGCCCTCGTTACGCAACGCTTTGGACGCGGCCGCACGGCGGCCCTGTTGATCGGCGATTTCTGGGCCTCCGGCCTCGGCGATGAGAAGCGGCAGGCTGACCTACTCAAGGGCTGGCGCCAGATCGTGCGCTGGCTCGTGGCCGACATCCCCGACCCAGTGGAGGTGCGTGCCGAACCCCAACCGGACGGCGCCAGCGTGCGTCTCCAGGTGCGGGCGCGCGACGCCAAATTCCTGCCGTTAGACAACGCCGCGGTGACACTCAAGGTTTCCCGGCCGGAGGCTCCGGCGAGTGAGGCGCCTCTCAGCCTCCATGCGGAACCTTCCGCGAGCGAACCCGGCCTTTACGAGGCGAGCTTTATCCCCCGGGAGAGCGGCGGCTATCGTGTCGACGCAGCGGTGGTCAACGAGACGGGCGCAGCTGCGGGGCAAAGCGCCACTGGCTGGACGAGCGATCTCGCGGCGGCAGAGTTTCGCGACCTCAAACCGAACCGCGCCTTGATGGAACGTCTCGCCCAGCAAACCGGAGGACGCGTTCTTTCCCCAGACGATCTCGCTTCCTTCGCCAGGGATCTGCCCTCGCATCGAGCTCCCGTCACCGAAACGTGGACGCGTCCGCTCTGGCACACGCCGTGGGTGTTCCTTTTGGCGCTGCTTTGCTTTGTCGGCGAATGGGGCCTTCGCCGCTGGAAAGGACTCGCATGAGATTGCTCTGCCTTCTGGTCATCCTTGCCCTCACGACGCCACGGCTCGTGGCCGAAGAGGCCACCCCGCCCGTCTCCGTCATCGTCGCCGTGGGCGCCGGGGGTGAACTGGCCTACGCCGATGCTTTTGCGCGCTGGGCGGCCAATTGGCACAAGGCCGGTGAAGCGGCGGGTGCGCAATTGAAGTCCATCGGCGGCGATGAATCCGACTCGCTCGCCCATTTGCGGCAGGCTCTGGATGCGGAACCGAAGGACGGTCCAGTCGAACTCTGGCTCGTCCTTCTCGGCCACGGAACATTCGACGGCCACGAAGCCAAGTTCAACCTGTTCGGCGACGATCTCACCGCCTCGGACCTCGCTTCGCTGCTCCAGCCTTTCCATCGCCCGGTCATCGTCGTCTGCGGCTTCTCCGCCAGCGGCGCTTTCCTCAAGCCGCTTTCCGCCGCCGGTCGGGTCATCATCACCGCGACTAAGGCCGGGTCGGAAAACAATTTTGCCCGCTTCGGCGGATACCTTTCAGAAGCCATCGCCGACCCGGCGGCGGATCTCGATAAAGACGGCCAGACTTCCCTGCTCGAGGCCTGGCTGGCCGCCGCCCAGCGCACGGCGACTTATTACAAGGACGAAGGCCGTCTCGCCACGGAGCATTCCCTACTGGACGACAACGGCGACGGCCTCGGCACACCGCCCGACTGGTTTCAAGGCGTGCGCGTGGTCAAAAAATCGACCGCCAACCGTTCGCCCGACGGCCTGCGCGCCCACCAAATCCACCTTGTCCCCAACGCTGCCGAACGCTCGCTCTCACCCGCCATGCGCGCCGAGCGTGATGGCATCGAGAGGGACCTGGCACAGCTCCGGGATCTGAAGAATTCCATGCCCGAGGAGATGTATTTCACCCAGCTCGAGTCTCTCCTGGTCAAGCTCGCCCACCTTTATCAAAAGCAGGATCCGGCACTCGAGACTCCGGCAAAGCGATGATCGCCCGCCAGCCGGGTTCTCTTTTTTGAAGACAAGCACGGGCGCTTTTGCCCATGATGCCCCTCCCTCGCCTCAGCAGGCCGGGCCTTCCCCGCCCTGGCGCGCTGGTTCGATCCACCGTTTAACCATCAAATACCACCTACCATCGAATGAAGTACGGTTTGAATATCCGTGAAAGTGGCGCACTGGACTTCCTGTCCCTCGGCGCTCTCGTCCACCGCCTCGACCCCGGCATCATCCCTTTTCGCAAGGCCTCGCATTGCGACATCCACGTCAGCGGCGGCGAATTCAACTGTGCGGCCAACCTCGCCGACTGCTTCGGGCTCAACACGGGCATCGCCACCGCGATGGTCGACTACCCGATCGGCCACCTGATCGCCGAACGCGTGAAAGCGATGGGCGTGAAGCCCTTCTACAAGCACTTCAAGCACGACGGCGTCCATGGCCCAAACATGGCCACCGTCTACAGCGACCGCGGGCACGGCGTGCGCGCCCCCGTCGTCTTTTACAATCGTTGCAACGAAGCGGCCGGCATGCTCAAGCCCGGTGATTTCGACTGGAAGTCGATCTTCGCCAGCGGCGTGCGCTGGTTCCATAGCGGCGGCATTTTTGCGGCGCTCTCGCCGACCACGGCTGACGTCATCATCGAAGCCATGCAGGCCGCCAAGGCCGCGGGCGCCGTCACCTCGTTCGATTTGAACTACCGCGCCAAGCTGTGGGACATCGTCGGCGGCCACAAGCGCGCGGTCGAAGTGCTCGATCGCATCGTCAAGAATGTCGATGTGCTCGTCGGCAATGAAGAAGATCTCCAACTCGGCCTCGGCATCCCCGGCCCGACGGTCGAAGCGAAGTCGAAGGTCGATTCCGCCGCGTTCGAGAGCATGATGGATAACGTCATCAAGAAGCACCCGCATGTGAAGGTCGTCGCGACCACCCTGCGGCACGTGCACTCGACCAACCGCCACACCTGGAGCGCGGTCGCCTGGATCGACGGCAAGGTTTACAATGCCCCGACCGCGGAACTCGACGTCATCGACCGCATCGGCGGCGGAGACGGCTACGCCGGCGGTTTCTTCTACGGCCTGCTCAACGGCGAAGAGCCCGAGGAAGCCGTGAAGCTCGGCTGGGCCCATGGCGCCTTGCTCACCACCTTCCCTGGCGACACCACGATGGCGACCGTCGATCAGGTTCGCGCCTTCGCCAAGGGCGGCTCCGCTCGCGTCCAGCGCTAGAGACTGTTATGCACTTTTGACTGGTACGAGGAGGCGGAGTGAGCTTGAAAG
>NZ_JBDUCX010000324.1:0-6377 GCF_040003245.1 Chthoniobacter sp. | reverse complement strand
GATCTTGCCGTCTTCGCTGCACGAGGCGAGCACGCCGGGCATGAAGGCGAGGCCGGTGACCATGGCCTTGTGGCCAGGCAACGTATTGAATTCCTTGCCGGTGGCACCTTCCCAAATCTGGATGCCGCCGCTGCGATCGGCGCTGGCGAGATATTTGCCATCCGGCGAGAAGGCGATCGCGGTGACCCAGTCGGTGTGTTTCTTGATCGACTGGACGAGCTTGCCGTCCTTGGTGGAGTAAATCTTGAGCAGCTTCAACGGGCCGCCGAGGGCGACGAATTGCTGATCGGCGCTGAGATCCGCGGCGAGCACCTGATCGAACTCATTGCCGATGGTGGCGATGCGCTCGCCGGTCTTGATGTCCCACAGGACGACCTTGCCGAGCTTGCCACCGAGACCGCCGCCGGTAAGCAGCACCTGGCCATTGCGGCTGAAGCGGAGGACCGCGGGGAAGCCTTCGGGGAACGGTAGCACGCCGAGCGGCTGCAGTGTCTCGGTGTTGTAGAGCAACACTTGCTTCTGGCCGCCAACGGCCATGAGCGGCGCCCATGGGCTGACGGCGAGGGCGGTGATGGCGTTGTTATGCGCGGTGCGGACGTAGGGCTCGAGCGGCAGGTCGCCAGGCATGGGCGGCGGACCATCGGGGCGGGTCAACGAAACGACGGCGACGGAGACTTTGTTACTGGAAGCGGCCACGACCTTGCCGCTGGCGTTTTCCAGCAATTGCCCGGCGATCCACTTTTCCACCAAACCGAGTTCGGCGTCCGAAAGTTTATCGCCTTTCGGCGGCATCTTCGGGTCTTCAGTCTGCTTGACGCATTTGAAGAGCAAGCTCCCGGCGGCGTTGCCGGACTCCAGCACCTTGCCGTTTTCGCTGCCTTGCAGCGCGCCTTGGTAGGTCGACAAATCAAGGCCGGCCTTCTTCTTGTCGGGGTTGTGACAATTCAGACAGGAGTTGCGGAAGATCGGCAGGATCTGGTCCTCGTAGGTGACCTTGTCCGCGCCCTGCGCGGTGAGCGCAGCCGCAATGGTGACACTAAGAACGGCGAGTTTCTTCACTTCGAATCAATGGTTGAACATGAACTCCTTGGCGTTGAGCAACGCCCAGAAGATATCGTGATAAGCCTGCGGTTGGGTCTCGGTGACGCCCCAGTATTTCTCGAGCTTGACGAGTTCGCTCTCGGTCGGGAAGCGGCCGAAGCAGCGCAGGAAGAGCTCACCGGCGATTTCGCGCGGCGTGCGGTTGGTGTCCATGAGCTTCTTGACCACGCCGCCCTGGGTGATCTTGTCCTCGATGGTGGTGCCGTTGAGGAGATGCAACGCCTGGCTGAGCGTAGGGCCGACTTCCTCGCGGCTGCAAACGACCACGCGATCGGTCCGGCCGAAGGTGGTGAGGAAGTAATTCGAGGTCGTGCCATCGGCGATCTGCGCGGAACGCCCGCCCAGCGGCAGGCCCTTGAACTTCTCCTTGTCGCCAGTCTCGGTGACCTGACTGATGCAATCGAGCAACACCTCGGCGCGCATGCGACGGATGGTGGCCCGGGCGAAATTGCGATCGTCGAGCGCGTTGGTTTCATTGGCGCGCGTGGCCGTCTGGTAGGCGCGCGAATTGCAAATGTCGCGCACGATGTGGCGCAGGTCGTAATTGTACTCGATGATTTTCTTGGCGAGCGCGTCGAGCAACTCGGGGTTCGAGGCGGGATTGGAGACGCGCACGTCATCCACCGGCTCGACGATGCCGCGGCCCATGTATTGCGCCCAGACGAGGTTGGCGATGTGCTGCGGGAAGTAGGGATTCTCCGGCGAAGCGACCCAATCGGCGAGAACCTGGCGGCGATCCTTGCCGGTGCAATCGGGGGCGTCGCCACCGAGGAACTTCGGCGCGATGACGCGATTGTCGACGGGGTGGCGCGATTCGCCGGCGGCGCTGTTGAAGATGATCTTCTCGCGCGGATCTTCGCCGGGCTTGCGGCCGATCTGCGTAAAGAAAGCGACGAAGCCGCGGTAATCCTCCATCGTCCAGCGGTCGAACGGATGGTTATGGCACTGCGCACACTTCATGCGAATGCCGAAGAAGGACTGAGCGGTGTCTTCGGCGAGCTTCAGCGGATCGACTTCGATCTGGTAGTAATTGGCCGCTGGATTTTCGAAGTTCGAGCCGCTGGCCGCGATGAGATCGCGCGCGATCTCGTTCATCGGCACGTTCTTTTGGAATTTATCGCGCAGCCAGTTGTAATAGTTCTGGGTGGCCTTGGGGCTGCCCCCCTGGTTGTTGGGGCCGGAGCGGACCTGCAGCAGCTCGCTCCACTTGAGCGCCCAAACATCGACGAATTCGTTGCGGGCGAGCAATTCGTCGATCTTTTTGGCGCGCTTCTGCGAATCCTGATCGGAGGTGAACTTGGTGATTTCTTCACTCGCGGGCAGCGTGCCGGTGATGTCGATGAAGGCCCGGCGGAGAAAGGTCTCGTCGTTGCAAAGCTCGCTGGGCGTGATGCGCAGGTTGCGGAGTTTTTCGTCGACGAGCTGGTCGATGAAATTGCGCTCTTCGATCTTCGGCCATTCGTACTTCAGGCCTTTCGGGATCACGATGACCTGCGCGCCGACGGTGAAGGTGGCGTAGCGGGCCATGACGAACGCTTCGCCACGCGTGCCGGTGGTGATGACGCCGTCCTTGCTGATCTTGGCCGCGCCTTCGTTGCTGGTGAGGAAGAGCGCGAGATTGCTGACATCGCGATCGGTGCCGTCGGAATAATGCACGCGGACGGTGATCTTGAAATTCTGGCCGGGGCTCTCGAGCACCAGCTTCTTGGGCAGGATTTCGAGGCTGGTCGGCTTGGCGACATCAGCAGCGTCGTTGGGCGCGCCAGCGGCCAGCCAGCGGACCATGGTCGCGGCCAGCTCGCTGTTCTTTTCAAACAGCTTGCCACCGGTATGCGGCGCCGCCCCGGTCGATTTCGTGACGAGCATCGATTCCTCGGGAATGGCGAGATTGATGCGACGGCCGGAAAGCTCGCGGGTGAGGCGATAGTGGTCGCCCTCGGGATCAAAGCCCCAGAGGGAGAGGCGGAAGCCGTCCTGCCCGCGGGCCGCGCCGTGGCAACGATTGCACTCGGCCTTCATGAAGATGGGCATGACATCGAGCCGGAAGCTGACCGGCTGCTCGGTCCTGGCCTCCTCGACTTTCACCGGCACCTCCATGGACTGGCCTTGATACTCCACCTTGAGCGTGGTCTGGCCATCGGCCAGGGGATAGACGACGCCCTTCTCGATCTTCGCCTTGCTCGGGTCGGCGAGGGTAAAAGTTGCGGCGGCGGTGACGTCGCGGTTCACGCCATTGGGCTCGGTGGTGCGGACGACGAGCGTTTGCTTGTCGCGCGCGAACTTGAGGTTCACATCGGCCGGAAAGATCTCGACCGTGGCGGCGCCGGTCTCAGCGGCGGCGGGCATCAACCCGCTTACGGCGAGCAGGCAGGTGGTGAGGAACAGCGTGGGGATTTTCGGGGAGCGCATAGGTAAAGTGGAACGCTGGGTTACTTTTTGGCTGTTTCGGCAGGAGCTACGGGAGCGGCGTCGTTCTTCGCGACAGTGGCTTTGTCGACGCGCAGGATGCCGCCCTGGGCGAAGGTCGAGGTCAATTGCTCACCGTCCTTTTGCAAGGTGAACTGGCAGAAGAGCTGTTTGTGCTGACCGGCGGGCGTGGTCTTTTCGGCCTTAATGTTGAATTTGACTTCCGTGTCGTCCTTGGTGATTTCCTGCTCGTCCGCCGTGGTATTCGGCGGCAGGCCGAGAAGCGAGAGTTTCGCCTTGCCTTCAAACGGAATCTTTTGGTCGAGCTTCACGGTCATGGTCGTGGTGTCGCCCTGGTCGACATAGGTGCGCACCAACTTCCCGCCGACCAGCGGCGCGGCCACTTCGAGGTCGACCAATTGGGTGCTGAACCAGACAGGGCCCTTGCCGAAATCCGCGCTGCCGACGATGCAAACCTTCCACTTCTGGAGCGGCGCATTGCCATTGGCGCTGACTGCGACTGTCCCTTCGTTTTCGCCTTCCTTGATCTGCTGCAAACCGGCGGTGCCGATACCCGTGGGCGAGTAAAGGAGCCCAATGGTAATCGGTCCCTTGAAGTCATTCTTGCGCTCAGCCACGACTTTCAAATTCATCGAGCCAGTCTGGAGCAGCGGCACTTTGGGCTGCACGAGGCTGATTTTCACCGGGATTTCCTCGGTGACCGCGGCGGGCAGCAGATGCTGATGAATGACGTAGAAGGGGCGCTGGTTGTTGTATTCCATCACGTCCACCAAGTGGTCCACCTGGCTGATCACCTTCACATCCTTCGGCGGCTCGACGAGCCTGGCCACCATGTCAAAATCCTTGGCGGCGATGGCAGCGTCCGGCGCCGCCTCAAAGACCACGGGGACCGTGTCCACGCTCTTGTCGACCGTGGGGACGCTGGCGGTGATACCCGGGGGCAAAGCCACGGGCTCGAGCTGCACGTCGCCAGCGACATCGGCGCGCTTGATGCGCACCAGCGAGGCGTAGCGGTTGCCCTTCGGCACGGTGATCGCCCGGCGGTCCTGGTTCTGGTTGATCGTCATTTCCGGCAGCCACGCGGTGAGCTTGGGTTCAACGGCGGTGACCTCAAGGCGGTAGACGTAATTCGGGCCGCCACGGTAAAGCTGATCGTGCACGGCGACGCAGTATTCGCCATCCGCCGGCGCTTTCCAGCGCAGGTAGCTGTCGGGTCCACCGGCATCGTCATTGGTCCCGATCTTGCCGCCCTTTTCGTTATAGATATCGATCACCGAATCCAGCGGCGAACCGAGGCGGCGGGCGAACACAGTGAAATCGAATTGCTGGTCCTTCTTGACCTTGAACTTGAAGTAATCGACGTCGTCTTTCTCATCGATGATGCCATTGAGCGCGACCGGGAATTCCTGGGCGACGACCGTGGCGTGGGCGATGTCGTTGTTCGGCTCGGTCTCGAGCACGTTCGGAAAATAGGAGACGCGCATTTCATTGGGCTGCGGCGTCGGCTGGTCCTGATTAACGGTATAGAGATCGAAACTATCGTCGGCTTTCTCCGGGAGCTTGACCGATTGCTCAATGGGGCCGGAGGCATCACCGATGAGCTTGACCTTCACCGTCTCACCCGCCGGGCCACCTGCCGGATAAACCGCCAACGGCCGGGCGAAAGTGCCGATGTTCATGAGGTAGGCGCACACCCCCGGGCCGGCATTGGTCGTGTCGCGAACGGAGATGATGTATTTGCCGTCTTCGGGAGCGAGAATGCTGGCGACGGGATCCTGCCGGGAGAAACCGGTATCGTCCACGGCGATGACGGGCGTGCCATCGGCCTTGGTGATGGCCAGGAAGGGATCGTAAGGTGTCTGGGTGTGCAGCCGCAGGCCGATCACTTCCACGGACAAGCGCTGCCCCTTCTTGAGGTCGACGTCGTACTTGGCCACGGCGTCGTCCGGGGTGTGGCCGTAGACGGTGGTGTTCAATTCGATATGCTGGACCGGCTTCGGGCGCACCTTGGAGTCCGCCTCGGCGACCATCGGGAACGGAGTGACGTAGAAGGTGCGGACGTCGGCAATGCCGGACGCGGTGATGATTCGGAGAGTGTGCTCGCCGAGGCGCGCGTCGGGGGCGACTTTGATTTTGGCGGTGAATTTGCCTTTGTCGGCCGTCAGGACCTGCGACTCGAAAGAGCCGGGCTCATCGAAAAGGAGCGTGCGGGCATCTTCCAGGTTGGTCCCGGTGCATGTCACTTCCATTTCCCCGCCGCGCTGGGCGCCGCCGGGGTAGATGTGGGAAGCGCGCGGCGAACCGGCCAGGGCGCTGGTCGCGAGAAGACAGGACGCGGCGGCGAGGGCGCCGCAGCGGATGCGGAGAGCAGATAGGATGGGGAACGGCATATTCACGATAGGAGAGGCTGGGCGCACAAAACGCGGCGGCTAGCTTGATGCCGTGCCGCCGCGTTTTCGCTGTTCAGGTTTTGAAGATCAACCGCGGCGCTTAAGCCAGAAGCTCACTCACCACCTGGCCCTCGTAAACGATGGCCTGCGGGCGCCCACCGGGCGACATGAGCTTCTTCTCTGGCTTGATGCCGAGCTGCGTGAAGACGGTTGCGGCCATGTTGGACACCGTGAGCGGATCGCTATCGGGTTCCGCACCGGTCGGGTCGGAAGAACCGTGGACGTAACCACGCTTGAAGCCGCCGCCGGCGAAGGCCACGGAGAAGACGCGCGGCCAGTGATCGCGACCGGCGTCCTTGTTGATCTTCGGCGTGCGGCCAAATTCGGAAGAGACCATGACCATCGTCTTGTCGAGCATCCCACGACGGTCGAGGTCGGTGATGAGGGCGGCGTAGGCTT
>NZ_JBDUCX010000323.1:0-6390 GCF_040003245.1 Chthoniobacter sp. | reverse complement strand
GTCGAGGAACTGGGCAACGAAGTCGGCGACGAGGCCCTGCTCGACCGCGTGACCACCATGTTGGCCGTCGTCCTGTTGCGCCTCTTTCGCGAAGCGGCCACCGCCGAGAGCGGCCCGCAGCAACGCCAGGCGGTGCTGGAGCTCGCCCGCGAAATGGCCCGCTTGCGCCGGGGCGATCATCAGCGCCAGCGCCTGCGCTTGCTAACCGAGCGGGAGCGCCGGGAGACGCCGTCGGAATACGAGCGCGACCGCCTCCTGCAAATCGAACTGCAACGCCAATCCGAGCAGGAAGACGAGACCTTCAGCCTGCGGGCCGACACGTTGCGCGCGGAATATGTCGTCGGGCAGAAAACCGGGACGCTCACCCCGGAACGCCAGGAGTGGATCGAGGGGTTCTTTGCGGCCAATCCCGACTTCCGTGACCCGCGGGAGGAGGACGATTCCGTCGAGGAGGAGAAGAAGAAAGTCGAGGCCAAGGACGAGAAAGCGATCAATTCCGACGCCTCCGAAACGCCACCCACGGCAACGCCAGTCCAGAGTAATCCAGCCTGATCGTGCCTAATCGTGCCTGAAATTTTTCCGCCACAGTTGCCGCGACCCCGCCGCCACTCTACGGCGCCGTTTCGACCTCGGTCGCCCGCAGGATCGGTTCGTTGTCGTCGCCGAAGACGTCCCGGAACATTTTGCCGTTCACAAAGTCGCTATGTTCATCCACGCGCCCATACGTGGAGCGCTGATTCGCGGTCTGTCCGGCTTCGTTGGCGACGAAAAAGCCCTTGCCCGGCACCACCACGATGGCGCCCAGCGCGCCGTTGCGGCTATTGCCATAGGGCGAGAGTTCCAACTCTTCCCACGGAACATTGAGACTGCCGATGACGTTCAAGTCGTTATCGATTACCGTGATCGCGCGTTCCGTGGAGCGGGTGACAAAGATTCGCTCGCCGTCGATCGCCACATCCATCGGCACCTGCACGGAAACCGATTTCACTTCCTTCCCATCCTGGCTGACCCGGAAAACCTTGTTGCCCTTCAAATCAGCCATCCAGAAATTGCCCTTGGCATCGATCTTCAGGCCGCGCAGGTCGTAAGCACCGGGTACTTTCAACACCCCGGAGCCATCAAACCCGCTCAGCGTCGCCGCCGTGACATCCGCGCCGGATTCCTGCAATACCCACCGGCTGAGCGTCCCGTCTTCCCGGTCGGTCCCGTAAAGCACGAGCTGCCCACCCTCGCGGGCCGTCGCCACGCCTTCACACACCGTGGTCGGGATCCGTGTTTCGCGGCGTTCCAGCAGGGCGTCGTAAACGACGATGCAGGCGTTGTCGCAAATGTAGACGCGCCCTTTGTCGTCGGTTGTGATGGCCTTGCCTTGGACGCCCGGCAACAGCGCCTCCGTGGCGCGATCGTAATCCGCCACGTCGATCCGAATCCGCCGCACTTCGCCGGAGTTGTTAAAGCTGTGGTGATAACCGGCGTAGAGGTACTTCGCATCCGGCGAGAGCGCGAGGCCGCGATTGTGCCGTGGCGAGACTTTCTGCGGCCGGCCAAATATCGTGCGGCTGTTATCGACGATATATTGAACGGACCATTTGTAAGCGTCGCCTGCCAGGGTCTCAAGGGACAACCCCAGCGTGCAGGCGATAAAGAGCAGCAAGCTCAGGGGCAGTTTCTTCGTGCGGGGTGGAAGCATCAAAGTGGAGGATTGTGCCTGCAACAACGCGAGCACGGGAGGTTTGAGCGCGGGAGGGTGTCTTGTCTGTGACACATTGTCAATTGGGGTCAGCAGATTTACTGACAAAAATCATTTATCGAAAAATCGGAGTAGGTGGTGGAAGAAGCCACGCCTCGGAATAGCTAGATCCATTCCTCGGGCCGATTCGGGTACCGTCACCCCCACCCTTTCGATCAGCAGATGCTTCAGAGCCCTGGCGGTTTTTTCGATGGCAAACTTCTCTTCGGCGGTGACGCGACCCTGCTCGCCCAGTCGTTCCGCGGCCGCCGGATCGGCGAGCAGCTTCGCCATCGCATCTACCAGAGCGGACGGGCTTTGCGGTGGAACCAGCAGGCCGTCCTCGCCGGGCGCAATCATCTCCGGGACGCCGGCGAGTTCGGTCGAGATGACCGGCGTCCGGGCCAGCATGGCCTCCATGATCACGGTGGGCAGGTTGTCACTGCCACCGTCCTTCTCCGGCACGCAAGCCAGCACAAATACTTGGGCTGCGGCCAGTAGTCGACGGACTTCGCCTTGGGAACGCGGCCCCAGCAACTGGACCTGTTGTTCCAGCTTTGCCTCCGCGATTTGGGCCTGCAATGGCGCCTCCAACGGACCGCCGCCGACGATCTCGCAGACAAAATCGACGCCCCGTGCCCGCAGCAACCGGCACGCCTCAATGAGATCCCTGAAGCCCTTCTTCTCCACGTAGCGACCGACCGAAAGGATCCGCGGCACGCCGGAAGCCGGCTCCTTCGCCGGGAAGCCATCGATCGCTACACCATTGAACACGCGAACGACTTTGCCCTTCGCCCAGGGATACTTCTCCTCCATCCACCGGCGCGCGTAGTCCGTTTCGGTGACGACGAGACGCGCGCCGCGAACGAGATCGGCGTTCGTCACCGGAAAATCAGTGTCGCAGAAGATGTCATTGGCGTGGCCGGTGAAGCTGTAGCTGATCCCAAATAGTTTGCGCAGCCACCAGGCCGTGCGCGCGGCCACTCCGCCAAAATGCGCGTGCACATGGCGAATGCCGCGTTCGCGCAGGAGCGGGCCGAGCCAGATCGCCTCGAACATCCGTTGGGAATCCGGCTCCTGGCGATTTCGCGGAATGGCGCGGTGCGCGGCCCCGGGAAGCTGGCGCCGTTCACGCCGGGCATCGACCTCGGCGCGCAGGGCCTTCTCTGCGGGCGCGTAGAAGACATCGACGTCCAGCTTCTCCGCGAGATCGCCGGGATCCTCCGGATGACGCAACGACACCAACCATGGATTCATCCCCTGCCGTACCATCTCCACCGCCTCGCGATAGACGAAGGTCTGCACGAACGACGGGAATCGCTCGAAGAGATAGGCGAAGGAATGAGGCTCGGACGGCATCGCGGCGCTCAGTTCACCGGGCGGCGTACCCCGCCGATGGCCCGCGCTTCATCGTAGTAACTCTCCAGTTTCTCGATCTGCTTCCCTTGCTCGAACTCCTCGCGCACCGCTTGCGAAGCCGCCTGACCGAGGATGTATAGCGTATCCGTCTCGGCGGTGATCTGACCCATCGCTCGAAAGAGCGCCTCCTCATCGCGCTCGGCGACGAGCAGGCCGGTGCGCTCGTGCGTCACCGCCTCGGGGATGCCGCCGTGCGTGGTCGCCAGCACGGGCAGGCCGGTGGCCATGGCCTCGAGCATCGAGTTCGGCACGCCTTCCTGGTTTTGATCCGGCGGCATTTCGCTCGGGTGCAGGAAGATGTGCGAGCGCGCATAGAGCGCCGCGAGATCTTCCTGCGAAAGGAAGCCGCTCAACTCCACGACCTCGCTCAAGCCGAGCTCGCCGATCAGCTTCTCCAGTTCGCCCTTCATCGGCCCTTCGCCGGCAATGCGAAAAGTCGCCTTCGGATGCTTCTCGTGAAACTTCGCGAATGCCCGGATCGCCGTGCCCAGGCCCTTCTTCGCGATCAACCGGCACGCCTGCACGAAGCGCCACGATCCATCCACCGGCATGGGCCGTTGTTGAAATGGAAACTGATCGAGGGGAATGCCGGTGCGGTTCAGGCGCAGCTTTTCCTTCGGGCAGCCGAGGCGTTCCAGGCCATCCATGAGCGACTTCGACCGCGCCAGCACGAGCGGCACGGTTTGCAGCAGTTCCTGCATCTGCGCGTCGTAGCCTTCCTGTTGCGGCCGCCCCTGGATGTCCATCCCGTGAAAGGAGACGACGCACGGCTTGTCCCATTCCTGGATGAAGGGCAGCAGATGCACGCCGGTGTGTCCGAAATAGGCGTGCATCACATCCGCGGGCCGGCGCTTGAGCAGCTTGATCAGCACCTGCAATTCGCCCCGGTAGTAAACCGGCGGCAGCTTGCGCATGTATTTAAGATAGAAGCGCTTGAGGAAATTCTTCCGCGCCCGGGGAATCAGTTCAACGTCGGGAAAGGGAAATTCCGCCTCGCACTGGCGCTCGCGCGTCATGACGAAGGTGGAGTAGCGCTGCAGTCCCGTGACCTGGCGGTAGATGTGCCGCATCTCCGGTTTCAGGAACGTCGTGCAATAACTGGCGACGATCGGCTTGGCGTTGGGCTCACTGGTAGGCGGCATGGAACGGCGACTGTCGAAAACGCGCGAGGGTTTGTCCAGTCAGAGGCGCGGGCGGCCGCTCAAGACGCGCCGATCATCCACGCATGCAACGCCTGGTATTTCCACGCAAACCCCTCCGCCAGCCCTACCAACAGCAGCGCGGCAATGTCCCGCCGGCCGAAATGATCGGTCGCTCCCCGCCCGCGAATGAATTCCAGCAGCGCGCCGGTCGGACAGCCGAACCGGCAATAGGCCATCGGCACGAAGAGCGAGGCGATCAAGCCCACAACGGCGATGGCCGTGGTCGCGATGCCCGCCGCGCGCAAGCTGTAGGCATCGAACGGCTCCAAGTGCGCGAGGTCCAGCGGCAACGCCATGATCGTGATGATCACGACCAGACCCAGCAGCAACGGCGGCAACCAACGCAGACCCGCAGCAAAGGTCTTCGGCAAAGCGACCCGCCAGCGGCGCGGAGCGAAATGGCCGAGCAATTCCTGCGCGGCGCCATGCGGGCAAAGTTGATGGCAGTAGAGCGGCTTGCGCGCGGCCCACGGCACGGAGAGCGCCGCCGCGGCCAGCAACACGAGAGCCGGTGCGCTGCGCCACGGCACGCCATTTTGCGACCAGCCGGCCAAGAGCGACTGGGCCAACGGCGCGCCGGCCAGAAACCCCACATAGCCGATGACCAGCACTTGAAAGCTGCGCCGCAACCAAGGCCGCCCATGCGTGCCGCGAAAAGCCATGACGATCCCGAGCACAATGATCAACACCAACCCGGCATCCACCCATTTGAAACGGATCGGCGGCGGGCGCAGGGCCAGCGCGGCATCCGCGGAGCGCAAGCGTCGCATGATGCCTTCGGCCATGGCCATGCTCGTCATTGTCGCCCCGCTCACCCCTTCGATGTGCGCCTGCTCGGGCGTCGTCCGCGCCACGGCATCCCACGACTTTCCATTCCACGTTTTCAAGAAATAGCGGTCGTCGCGCACGTCCCCCGCGTGCTCCTCGGTGTCCTGCGAGGAGCGCAGCCGCACTCCGACAACATGCAACGCCGGATCGAAAGCCACCAGCGTATCCGTCCACCCGCGATAGCCGATGATGCCGTCGGTGACCGGCGAAGTCCGCAGCACATAACCCATTTGATGCCCCCCATCGTCCCACACAAACATTCCGGCGCGCTCGCTCGCATCCGGTCGCAGTTCCGTCGCCTTGGGAAAGATGGCGCGCACTTCCTCGACGGTGATCGGCGCATAGCCTTCGATCCGCATCCGCACATAGTGCGCCCGGACGATCCACGCGATCGCCACGAGCACACCGAGCCGGTAGAGCTGAAGAAGAAGGCGGCGGAGCACGGTGAAGTTCTTAGTGCTAAGTATTTAGTGCTCAGTTTCGCACCAGGAACTAAGCACTAAGCACTGGCTCTCACTCCGCGGGCAGCAATTGCACGGCATCCGCCGCCACGTTGCCGTTCGCCGACCCCGCGCCGATGATCACCACCGCCGGCTTATCGGGCACGAAACGAAATTTACCCAGCGACACGAAGCCCTTGGGCAGCGGCGACTTGATGCGCTCATTCACGGTCACTTGCTTCGACCCCTCTGCCGATTCGATCGACACCGGCGCATTGCTGGCGCGGTTCTCGTGCTCGCTGTAGTTCATGCGCACTTCGTAGATGCCGGCTTTGGTGATCTTGAATTCGTAGCGCGCGGTCCCCTCCTCCTTCGCATTGCGATAGCGATAGCCCGTGCCGACGTAATCCGGCAGGCCCGCGCCCTCGATCCATTTACCCGTCATCTTTGCCTGCCCATCATCCATCACCAGACCCGGCAGGCTCGCCACCGGAATGCCCGGCGGGCCACCTTTGCCCTCCACCACCGGAGGCGGCGGAGCGTAGCCATCGGGCAGCGTGATCGGGCTGTTGACGGTCTCGCGCCGCGCGGCGCCGCGCAAGGCGAGCAGTTCTTGAAGCTCGGGGAAGTAGCGCTCGTAGATGGTGCGCGGGGAGCATTGGTTCTTGATGCAGATGGAGGCCGCCTTGCCGACGACTTCACCGATCATTCCGCCGGTCTTCATCACGCGCACCGTGCCCAGCGCTTCGTGCGTCACGCTGATGTCGCGGCC